>NZ_JBIUAG010000009.1:0-127870 GCF_044547355.1 Kutzneria sp. NPDC052558 | reverse complement strand
GGATCGGTCCCTTGATCTTGGGCGGGTCAAGGACCCGGTCGGACTGGTCAGGGGGAGCGGTGGGGGCCGGTGGAGGCGCGGATGACGAGGTGGGTGGGCAGGACGGTGCCGGTGCGGTCGACCCGGCCGCCGCGCACGAGGATGTCCTGGAGGAGGGAGACGGCGAGGCGGCCGGCCTGTTCGATGGGGGCGTTGACGGTGGTGAGGGCGGGCACGCAGAAGTCGGCGCCGAGGATGTCGTCGCAGCCGACGATGCTGATGTCGCCGGGGACGTGGACGCCGCGTTCGCGGAAGCGCATGGTCATGCCGATGGCGATGAGGTCGTTGAAGACGATGCAGGCCGACGCCCGGCGGTTGAGGGCGGCGTCGGCTGCGGCGGCGCCGGAGGACATGGTGGGGGAGAACGGGGTGGAGCAGTCGGCGGTGGCCCCGAGGCGGGTGGCGGTGGCCTTCATGGCCCGCCAGCGCTGGACATTGGTCCACGAGGACGTGGGGCCGGAGACGTAGAGCAGGCGGCGGTGGCCCAGGGAGACGAGGTGCTCGACGGCCTGGGAGACGCCGGAAGGGGTGTCGAGCAGGACATGGGGCACGCGGCGAGGGGTGCGGTTGATGGTGACCAGGGGATGGGTGGCGGCGAAAGCTGTCAGTTCCCTGTCACTGAGCCGGGAGGCCGAGACGACGATGCCCTCGCACAGGTTGGCCGCGGTGGCCAGGGCGTCCCGCTCGGCCTCGGGGTCCTCCTCGGTGTCCATCAGCAGCTGGGTGAAGCCGGCCGCCTTGAGCTGCCGCTGGGCGCCGCGGATCAGTCCGAAGTAGAACGGGTTGGTGACGTCGGCGACGAGCACGGCCACGGTTCCACTGTGGACGGCCTTGTCCGCTGTCCGCGCGACATAGCCCAGGCGGTGGGCGATCTCGGCGATGCGGCGCTGGGTGTCGGCGTTGACCCGGCCCGGGGTGGTCAGCGCGCGGGACACGGTCGACATCGCGACGCCGGCCTCGGCGGCGACGTCCCGAATCGTGACCCGGCGCGGATCCTTTTCGGACATGCGCCCCAGTGAAGCACCGTGGCAAATCCATGGCAAACATTGTCACGTGTTTGCCATGGCCGGTACGTTCGGCCGCGTGGGGTGCTCACTCGAGGAGGAGTGATGGGTCGACACCGGTTCCGCTGGTGGGCCGCGCTCGTGCTGGCCGCGGTGGCGGTGCTCAGCGCCTGCGGGCCGGGACGGTCGGGGACCCGGACGTTGCAGGTGATCGTGAGCGTCAACGGCAGCTACCCCACCCAGCAGAAGCAGTGGTTCGCCTACATCGCCCAGAAGTTCAAGCAGCGCACGGGGGCCGACCTGGCCTTCGACACGTTCTCCTCGACCAGCGACGTGCTGACCCGGATGCAGACCTCGGTGATCTCCAACCAGGGCCCGGACGTGTTCGAGATCGGCACCACGTTCACGCCGACGGCCTTCTCGACGGGCGCGTTCACCACGCTGACCGACCAGGACTGGGCGAAGGTCGGCGGCAAGCAGCGGTTCCGGCCGGCGACGCTGGGCCTGTCCGGCCCGGCCGGCCGGGAGATCGCGGTGCCGGAGACGAGCCTGCCGTATGTGCTGGTCTACAACAAGGAGCTGTTCGCCAAGGCCGGCATCGACCACCCGGCCGACTCCTGGGACGGGCTGATGGCCCAGGCCAGGCAGCTGACCGGGAACGGGGTCTACGGGCTGGACGTCGCCTACGGCGACACCGGGGACACCTGGAAGCTGGTCCGCAACATGACGTTGCAGCTGGGGAATCCCCTGGTGCAGGGGAAAACCGTCACCCTCGACGACCCGAGGACGCTGGCCGCCTACCGGATGCTGTACTCCTTGCGCAGCGCGGGAGTGGCCGACCCGGCCACGGTCGGCTGGAACAACAGCCAGACGCTGGCGGCGTTCGCGGCCGGCAAGGCGGCGATGATGCTCGGCACCAGCGGCCTGTCCCAGCACACGCTCGACAGCTCGGCCGTCGCGGGCAAGTACGCCTACGCGGTCATGCCGACGATCCCGCCGGGGCACACCACAGTGCCGGCCGGCGGGGTGCCGACGACCAGCATCCTGTCCGGCAACAACTTGGTGGTGGCCGACTACTCGCTCAACCAGGACCTCGCGTTCGACTACGTCGACCTGGTCACCAGCGAGGCCGAGCAGGAGCACCTGTTCGACGTCTTCGGGGTGCTGCCGGCGAATGCGGCGGCCGCGGCCAAGGCGACGGGCGGACGGGCCGACCTGGCGCCGATCATGGCTTCGGGGCAGGGATCGGTCGGCACGCCGTTCAACGGGGCCTGGGCCGACGTGCAGCTCCAGCTGAGCAACGTCACCGTGCAGCTGATCCCGCAGTTGGCCCGGGGCGGGGTCAGCGACGCGCAGATCACCGAGCAGCTCCAGGCGGCGCAGAAGATCGCGGCCGACGCGGTCGCCCGGGCCCGCTAGTCCTCGGAGGGAGGAAAACCCTTGGCATCGCTGGAAAGACGTGAGCGTCCACTGTGGATGCTGATCCCCGGCGCGATCCTGCTGGCCGTGGTGATCCTGGCGCCGCTGGTCCTGGTCGGCTACATGTCGCTGACCGACCTGGACCAGTACACGTTGCGGCACTGGACGTTGGCGCCGTTCATCGGCCTGGGCAACTACGTCGAGGCGCTGAGCCAGTCCCCGCTGCCGTCCTCGATCGGGATCAGCGTCTCGACCGCGGCGCTGGTGTGCGTGATCAGCCTGCCGATCGGGGTGACGGCCGCGCTGGCCATGCAGAACCGGTTCCCGGCCCGCGGCCTGGTGCGCTCGCTGTTCCTGGTTCCCTATGTGCTGCCGGCGTTCGCGGTCGGCGCGATGTGGCGGACGATCCTCAAGCCGGACGGGATCGTCAACGGGGTGCTGGGCAACCTGGGCCTGCCGACGCCGTTGTGGCTCAACGGCCCGGCCAGCTACTGGATCCTGGTCGCGGTCGAGGCCTGGAGCGCGTGGCCGTTCGTCTACCTGCTGACCCTGGCCGCCCTCCAGTCGATCACCAGGGACGTGCACGAGGCGGCGGCGATCGACGGGGCGCTGGGCTGGGCCAAGCTGCGCAGGGTGATCCTGCCGCAGATCGCCGGCCCGGTGGCGCTGTCGATGGTGATCTCCTTCCTGCACTCGGTGAACAACTTCTCGGTGCCCTACGTGCTGTTCAGCCTGCCGGCCCCGGCCGGGGTGCAGGTGCTGCCGCTACTCACCTACGCCCAGAGCTTCCAGAGCTTCCGGTTCGGCCTCAGCGCCGCGACCGCGGTGGCCTCGCTGGTGATCGTGGCCATCCCGCTGCTGGTCTACCTGCGCGCCCTGCGCCTCGACGTGGGGGAGAAGCGATGAGCCGGTTCCGCGCCGCCTCGGTGCACCAGGTGCTGCCCCGGCCGGCCCACGTCATAGCGGTTGTCGTGCTGCTGCTGATAGTTCTGGCACCGCTGGCCTACATCCTGTCGGCCTCGGTGAACTCCGACCTCGCGGTGGCGGCCGGCGACTTCTGGCCCAGCCAGTTCACCTTCGACAACTACGCCCGCATCTGGCAGACCGCCGATCTGGCCGGCGGCCTGCGCAACAGCGTGCTGATCTCCGGCTCGGTGGCGGTGGTGAGCGCGCTGGTGTCGGTGATGACCGCCTATGTCCTGGTGCGCTACAAGTTCCTGGGCCGGCTGACCACGTTGCGGGGCCTGGTGGTGCTCCAGAGCGTGCCCGGAACCCTGTTGCTGCTGCCCATCTTCGTGCTGTTCGCCTCGGTGTCCACGGCCCTGCGGGTGCCGATCATCGGCACGCCGTGGGCGGTGTTCGTGACCTACCTGACCTTCGCGCTGCCGTTCGCGACCTGGGTGATGGTCACCTACCTGCGAGGTCTGCCTCTAGAGATCGAGGAGGCGGCCCGCATCGACGGGGCCGGCCCGGCCACCGTGCTGCTGCGGATCGTGCTGCCGCTGAGCTGGCCGGGCATCGTGGTGGCGGCGATCTTCTCGTTCCTCCAGGGCTGGAACGACGTGCTGTTCAGCTCGGTGATGACCTCGCCGGCCAGCCGCACCGCGGCGGTGGCGCTGTCGGTGCTCAGCTCGACCCAGGACACCGGGGCGGTGCCGATCTACGGCCAGATGATGGCCGCGTCCCTGGTCTGCGCGGCCCCGGTGGTGCTGCTCAACCTGGTTTTCCAGCGCTACCTAGTCAACGGCCTGACCGCGGGAGGAATCAAGTGACGTGGGTGCTGTCCGGTTTCGGCGACGAGATCGACTCGGATCCCGTCGTCCAGCTCTCGGTGCTGGAGGCGCTGGGCGCTCGTCACCTCGAACTGCGGGGCGCGTGGGGCGCCGGGGTGCTCGATCTCGACACTGATCAGCGCGGCGAGCTGCGGAAGTTGGTGGACGAGCGGGGGTTCGCGGTGTCGGCCATCGCCTCGCCGCTGGGCAAGGTCTCGCTCGACCTGCCGGTGGAGTCGGAGCTGGCCCGGCTGCGGGTGGCGATCGATCTCGCGCACGTGTTCGCCACGCCGTACATCCGGATGTTCTCCTTCTACCAGGAGGGGCGCGATCCGGCGGACATGCGGGACGCCGTGCTGGCGCGGCTGCGGGCCATGACCGAGCTCGCCGCCAAGGCGGACATCGTTCTCCTGCACGAGAACGAGAAGGACATCTACGGCGACACCCCGGCCCGGGTGCTCGACCTGATCGAGTCGATCGGCTCCGAGCACCTGCGGGTGGCCTGGGACAGCGCCAACTTCGTGCAGGTCGGCAGCCGCCCGTTCACCGACGCCTATGCCGCCCTGCGGCCGCATCTCGAGTACGTGCAGATCAAGGACGCGATCGCCGCCGACGGACGGGTGGTGCCGGCCGGGGAGGGCGACGGGGAACTCAAGGAGACCCTGACCGCGCTGCGGGACGACGGCTACCAGGGATTTGTGTCGCTGGAACCGCATCTGTCCGCGGCACACGCCCTCGGCGGCTTCTCCGGGCCGGCGGCGTTCGGCCAGGCGGCGCGGGCATTGCGGCGGATCACCGACGAGTTGGGGGTGGAGCTGTCATGATCCGCGTCGCCCTCGTGGGCTGCGGGGTCATCGGCCGCCACCACGCCCGGGCCATCGAGGAACACCCGGCCTTCGAGCTGGTCGCGGCGGTGGACGCGGTGGCGTCCAACGCGATTGCCTTGCTGGGCGCGGACAACGCGTTCGCCACGCTGCCGGAAGCGTTGCGGGAGCGGGAGGTCGACCTGGTGGTGATCTGCACTCCCAGCGGCACCCACATCGACCTGGCGCGGCAGGCGGTCCAGGCCGGCAAGCACGTGGTGATCGAGAAGCCGCTGGACGTCGACGTCACGCGGGCGGCCGAATTCGCCCGTGAGGCAAGGGATTGCGGCCAGGTGCTGTCGGTGATCAGCCAGCACCGGTTCGACCCGGCGAGCCTGGCCGTGGCCCGGGCCGTGCACGGCGGCCGGTTCGGCCGGCCCACCTCGGCGGTCGCGACCGTCGCCTGGTGGCGGGACCAGGACTACTACGACAGCGGCGACTGGCGGGGCACCTGGCGGCTCGACGGCGGCGGCGCGCTGATGAACCAGGGAGTGCACACCGCCGACCTGCTGTGCTGGTTCCTCGGCCGTCCGGTCGAGGTGCAGGCCTCGGCCGCGCTGCTCGCCCACGAACGGGTCGAGGTCGAGGACGCGGTCGCCGCGACCGTGGTGTTCGAGTCCGGCGCCCTGGCCGTGCTGCTGGCCACCACCGCCGCCTATCCCGGGCTGTCGGCGCGGATCCAGGTCCACGGCAGCGAAGGCTCGGCGATCATCGACAACGATCGGCTGGAGTACTTCCACGCCAAGGCATCCGCCGCCGGTGACGCCACCAGGGGCGTCACCGGCGGGGCGGTGGCCGGCAATCAGGCCGAGGCCGAGGTCGGCCTGGCCGAGACCCCGGCCGGGCCGCGTGGCGACCACGACTTCGTGCTGGCGCACCGACGCCAGTATGACGACGTCGCCCGGGCGATCACCACCGGCGGCCGTCCGGCCGTCAGCATCGAGGATGCCTTGCTGTCACTGGCTTTCGTCCGCGCGGTCTACGTCTCGGCGGCGCTGGGCCGCCGGGTCCTGGTGGCCGACGTCCTCAACGGCGCCAACCCCGACGTCCACCTGTCGCTCGGCCCCTGACATTCCGGTACGTGAGTGGCTCATTTCGCTTCCAGAGCCACCTGAGCCACTCAGGTGCCCCCAAAAGGCGAAATGAGCCACTCACGTGGAGAATAGGCGGGGTCAGTCGATCTCGTAGGGGTCGCCGTAGACCTGCCAGCGCAGCGGCGGGTTGAGGCCCAGGTTGCCGGCGTTGAGGAAGACCCGCTGCTCGGTGTCGACGCGGGAGGTGTCGCTGTGCGCCTCCTCGGTTTTCATGGCCGCCTTGCGGGCGTCCAGGAAGGCGTTGAGGTAGGTGGTCTCGTTGCCGCCCTGGGCCGGCGTCTTGGCCTTCTTCAACGCGGTCTTGCGGATGCCGCCGAAGGAGGTGCCGTCGTCGCCGGGGCCGTGCATGACGATCGCGTCGTAGTAGATGAACTGGCCCAGCGCGCCCAGTCCGTCGGACTTGGCCTGGTTGACCGAGGGGGTGAAGTAGACCCGGTCCCGCTCGCTGTTCTGGGCCTGCTGGAACACCGAGTCCCGGGCCGCGGTCTTCCAGTCGTTGACGAAGGCGGCGCCCAGACCCGAGTGCGAGTCGGAGCCGTTGACCTTCTTCAACGCCGGCAGGTACTTGGCCAGCACGTTGGTGGGCTTGGTGTTGGTATAGGCCTGCACGAGGTCCAGCATGTCGCCGGTGCCGGAGCAGAAGCCGATGACGCCGGCGGTGTAGCCGCGGCCGTCGCCGATGTCCTCGATGTAGCTGTACTGGGCCTTCCAGTCCAGCGAGGAGTTCTCCGCGCTGGAGACCAGCTCCATCGCGATTTCCTTCTTGGCCGGGTCGTTCAGGTCGCCCTGGGCCTGCACGCGGGTGACCGAGAGGGCGGGGGCGGCGATCGCCGCCGGGCCGGTGGTGGTGGTGCACAGCGCGAGCACGGCGCAGGCGGACAGGGCCGCGCGCAGAACGTGTTTGGTTGTCACCGAAGCATCTCCAGTGGGCAGGGTGTGGAGGATCTTCTTCGGCGGCGGAGCCCCAATGTTCGTGAAGAGTCCTTACGATGTCAAGGGGCGGACCTTACGATGTCTTGGGGTTACGGCTCTGGAGTTCGGCGGCCTCGGCCAGGATCCGGTGCGAGATGCCGGGGTCCTTCTGCTCGGCCGCCGCCACCCCGCGCCACTTGGCCAGCAGCACCCGAGTGCTGGTCAGGTCGCCGGAGCGGGCGGCCTCGCGGCGCACGACGTCGTGCTCGTTCTCGAACTCCGGCCGCAGCAAGGGCGGCAGCGTGCGGCCAAGGCCGGCCAGCTCGGCCGCCAGCTCGTCGGCGTCCATGTCCAGAGTGGACCGGGTCATTCCTGCGTGCTCCCCGCGATGATCGTCGCCAGTTCGGCCGGACGGCCGAGCCACGGACTGTGGTCCGCGTCCAGTCGGGTGATCGCGGCGCCGATGCCCTCGGCCATCTGCTCCTGGAGCAACGGCGGGATCGCGGCGTCGCGCTCGCAGATCACGTACGTGGCCGGCACCCGGCCGTAGGCCGCCTCGCCCAGCGGCTCCCGGAACGACCGCGTCGACTGCGGGGTCAGCTCCTGGGCCGGGCGCGCCGTCGAGGCGTTGAAGAAGACCTTGTCCGGGTCCTCGGGCGTCACCGTGCGGTCGTCCGGGGAGATAACCCACCACGGCGGCGGCGTGCCGCCGACCGCGCTCAGCAGCGACTGCCCCGGCGGGATCGCGAACGCGCAGGCGTACACCACGTGCCGGACGTCGTCGCGGGTCGCGGCCACGCTGGTGATCGGGAGACCGCCGTAGGAGTGCCCGACCAGCACGAACGGGCCGTCGAGCTGGTCGAGGCGGGCGTTGACCGCCGCGATGTCGTCGTGCAGGCCGCCCAGCTCCGGACCCGAGCTCGGCAGCGCCACGGCGGTCGAGGACAGGCCGGCCGCGGTGAGGTGCTCGCGGACCCCGTCCCAACACCAGGGGCCGTGCCAGGCCCCGTGCACCAGAACCACCGTCGGTAGCTCGGAAGCCATCCTCGTGCCCGCCCGTTCTGCCGTGCCCACGCTGTTCCGGCCACGGTACCGGGGCCGGAAAACCCGCACCACGCGACGTGTTCGCCGCGGGCAACGGATCCGGCCCCGATGGACACCCCTGATCACGGCGCGTGATCAGGGGGTCACACGGTCGATCAGCTCTGCTCGGCGGTGGCGATCCGTCCGGCGTGGCGCTGCGTCCAGGTGGTGTCGGTGTCGACGGTGAGCACGACGTCGTGATAACCCCGCTGGGTCGGCCACGTGACGACCTCGGACGCGACGTGCCCGCCGCGGTCGGACAGGATCTCGACGAGTGCATGGCCGGATACCATTTGGCCAGGGCTCACCTGGCCGGCCTACTTGGCCAGTCCCCGCAACGCCAGCTCCAGCATGCCGTCGAGGTGGGTGGGCAGGTCGAACGGCTCCGGCTCGGCGCTGATCCAACGGAGCACGGCGGTGAAGTAGGCCGCCGCCAACAAAGTTCCGGCCTGCGCACTGTCCACATCGGACCGGAATTCGCCGGCGGTCCGGCCGGCGTCGACCAGCTCGGCCAGCTTGAGGTCGAGGCTGGGCTCCCGCATGGCGTCGGCGTGGCGGATGGAGGCGTCCATGAGGCGCACGGTGGCGGCGCGGCCGGCGGTGTTCTGCTCGGCCAGCACGGCGAGGTAACGCCTCAGGCGTGACGAGGCCGACTGCTGCTCGGCGTGCTCGGCGGCCATCACCGCGGCGACGTGCGCGCGCCGGCGTTGGCCCCACTCGTACAGGAAGGCGGCCTTCTGTGGGAAGTAGTTGAAGGCGGTGGCCCGGGCGACGTCGGCGCGTTCGGCGATCTCGTCCATGGTGGCGGCCTCGAAGCCCCGGTCCAGGAAGAGCTCGATGGCGGCCGTGTAGAGCCGGTCCCGGGTCTCGATGCGACGGCGCTCGCGACGCCCGAGCTGGTTCGACATCTCCCTGCTAGGCATCGGACCAGTAGACACGGCGTCCGGCCTCTTGACCCGCCCACCCCGGTGGCTTAGATTCACGTCCATTCTTGGACTGTAGTCCACCAACGGAGGTGGCGGGTGTCCCACCAAGCTCTGCGCGGCGGCTGTCACGCCTGGCTCCAGCCCGGCGGCTGGGGCAGCAGCAACGCCGGACTGATCACCGGGCGCGGCGAGTCGCTGCTGGTCGACACGCTGATGGACGTGCGGCTGACCCGCGACATGCTGGCCGGCCTGGCCGACGCGACCGCGGGCCGGCCGATCGGCCGGCTGGTCAACACACACGGCAATCCGGACCACTGGTTCGGCAACCAGCTGCTGGCCGGCGCCGAGATCATCGCGGCCGAGGCGGCCGCCCGGGAGATGCGGGCGGTCGGGCCGGACGTGGTGCTGGCCCTGTGCGCCGAGGAACCGTTCGCGCGCAAGGCGTTCGGCCGCTTCGCCCTGGACGAGGTCGAGCCGACGTACCCGAACCGGACGTTCGACGGGCGGCTTGATCTCGACGTCGGCGGCATGGCCGTGCGGCTGATCGACGTCGGCCCCGCGCACACCGAGGCCGATGTCGTGGTGCACGTGCCCGAGGCGCGGACGGTGTTCGCCGGCGACATCGTCTTCGCCGGGTCCACGCCGGTGGTCTGGTCCGGCCCGGTCGGCAACTGGCTCAAGGCCTGCCGGCTGCTGCTCGACCTCGACGCCGACACCATCGTCCCCGGTCACGGGCCGGTCTGCGGCCCGGAGACGGTCCGCGCCACCGAGCGCTACTTCGAGTTCGTGCTCGACCAGGCCGGCCGCCGGTTCCTCGCCGGCATGCCGGTCGCGGACGCCGTCGCCGACATCGACCTCGGCCCGTTCGCCGGGCTCGGCGAGCCGGAGCGGCTGGCCCTCAACGTGCACGCGGTCTACCGCGAACTGGATCCCGCACTGCCCCCGCTCGTCGGCCCACAGGCGTTCGCCTGCATGGGAAAGGAGTCCGAATGACCACGACCGACGCCGGCCCGTCGTTACGCGCCGGCACGCTGTGGGCCGGCTGCGTGGCGGTCGGTGTCGCCCAGGTCGGCATCGTGCTGCCGGCCGTGGTGAACGGCCCGATCCAGGCCACGCTGCACACCTCGGGGGCCGAGCTCAGCTGGATCGGCGACGCCTACCTGCTGCCGATCGCCTTGCTGGGCCTGACTTTCGGCGTGTTGGGCGACCTGCACGGGCGGAAGAAGATCCTGGTCGGCGGGGCGCTGGCGGCGGCCGTCGGCTTTGTCCTGGCCTCGCAGGCGGCGACGGCGCCGCTGCTGGTCGTCGGGCAGGCGGTGTCCGGCATCGGCGCGGCGGCGCTGTTCCAGTCCTCGCTGGCGGTGATCGCCGCCGCCACGCCGGACCCGCGGCGACGGGCCCGAGGGCTGGCGGCGTGGGCGGTCGGGATCTCCGCCAGCGCGCTGCTGACTCCGCTGCTGGCCGGGGTGATCACGGAACTCCTGTCCTACCACTGGGTCTTTGCCGCATGCGCGGTGATCGCGGTGGTCTCGGCCGCGTTGAGCGCGGTCCTGGTGACGGACTCCTCGGCGCCGGCCGGCCGGGCGCCGGACTGGCCCGGGCAGGCGACGTTGGCGCTGGCGGTGCTGGCGTTCTTCTACGGCGTGATCGAGGGGCCGGCCAACGTCCGGGCGGCGGTGGCCTTCGTCGTCGCGGTGATCGCCGCCATTGCCTTCGTACGCATTGAGATCAGGGCCGAGTCCCCGTTGCTGCGGCTGGACCTGTTCCGCGTGCCGGCCTTCGCCACCGCGGCGATCGTGGCCGTGCTGGGCATGTTCGCGTTCATCGGCGGCGGTTACGTGCTCAGCATCCGGCTGGGCGTGATCCAGCACGAGACGCCGATGGGCATCGCCTGGCCGTTCGTGGTGCTCCAGATCGTGCCGCTGCTGCTGGGGCCGGCGCTGGCCCGGCTGCTGCGTGGGATCGGCCCGCGCCTGTTGCTGGTCGCCGGGCTGCTGGCGCTGGCCGCCGGGCACCTGTGGCTGTCGGCCGTCCCGGTGTCGGCCACCGGCGTGCTGCCGATCCTGGGAGTGTTGGTGCTCAACGGAATCGGCTTCGTGTTGCTGCTGTCCGGGCTCACCGCGGCCATGGTCAACGCGGTGCCGGTGGAGCTGGCCGGCATGGCCAGCGGCACCGCCAGCGTGGTCCGCGACCTCGGCCAGACCCTCGGCCCGGCGGTGATCGGCACGGTCGCGCTGGGCCAGGCGGCCCCGGTGCTGGCCCACGGCATCGCCGGCCAGCCGGCCGCGCAGGCCGTGTTCGCCGCCGGCGGGCCGATCGCCGTCGCCGGGGCGCGCCTGGGGCCGGAGGTCGACGAGATCGCCACCCGGGCGCTGGCCCAGGGCTACTCGGCGGGCCTGGTCGTCACCGCCGGCACGGCAGTCGTCGCCGCGCTGGTCGCGGCCCTGTTCCTCCGGGAGAGCAAGTGAAACTCGTCAGCTATGTCCACAATGGAGGCGAGCGCTGCGGGGTGGTCGAGGACGACCTGATCCGGCCGTTGCCGTTCGGCACACGGCTGCTGGACCTGCTGGCGCTGGACTTCCCCGCCACCGTCGACCGGCATCTCGCGCGGGCCGTGCAGGAGTTGCCGGTGCGGCTGGCCGACGTGCGGCTGCTGCCGCCGCTGCTGCCGCCCTCGGTGCGCGACTTCGTCACGTTCGAACGGCACGTGGAGGGCATCGCCCAGCGCTTCGGCGGCCGGATCGCCCCGGAGTGGTACGCCGCGCCGACGTTCTACTTCACCAATCCCCACGCCATGATCGGCGCCCACGACGACGTGCCGGTGCCGCCCGGCTGCCAGGTGCTGGACTACGAACTGGAGGTGGCGGCGGTCATCGGCCGCCCCGGCCGCGACCTCACGCCCGCGCAGGCCCGCGACCACATCGCCGGCTACACCATCTTCAACGACTGGTCGGCGCGGGACATCCAGGCCCGCGAGATGCCGGCGCAGATGGGGCCGGCCAAGGGCAAGGACTCGGCCACCACCCTCGGGCCGTTCCTGGTCACCGCCGACGAGCTGGCCCCGTACCGCACCGCCGAGGGTCTGTTGGACGTGGAGATGACGGTGCGGGTCAACGGGATCGAGACCGGCCGCGACACCCTGGCCAACATGGCGTGGACATTCGAGGAGATGGTCGCCTACGCCTCCCGCGGCGCCTGGGTCCGCACCGGGGACGTGCTCGGCTCCGGCACCTGCGGCTCCGGCTGCATGGCCGAGCTGTGGGGGCGGACCGGCGTCGAGGACCCGCCCCCGCTCAAGGTCGGCGACGTCGTCACCATGACGGTGGCGGGCCTCGGCACGGTGGCCAACCGGGTCGTGCCAGGTGCGGAGCCGGTGCCGCTGCCGCCGGCTCGGGCCCGGGTTTAGCGTGCAGGGGCCGGCGGTCGAGATCATCCACCGGCCCAGCACGCGCCTACCTCGGGCGGCGGCCCTTGGCGATGGCCAGCGGGTCGCGGTCGGGGCGCGGGACCTCGACGTCGCCGAACAGCTCCCGCTTCTCCGCGGCGGACAGCTCCACGTCCGACTCGGGCGGGGCCTCGCGCCTGCGCTCCGACGAGGCCTGCGGCTGTTCGACCTCACGCTCGGCCTGCCGCTTGCGGCCCCAACGGCGGCGGCCCGACCCACCGGCGGCCAGCCGGAGACTGGGCTGCTGCCAGTCGGACTCAGCCGGCCGGACCGGCTCCGGCGGGTTGCCCACGGCTCGCTGGGCCGCCTCCCTCAGGGAGGCTTCCCGTTGCGCAGCCTCGTGTTGCGCCGCCTCACGCTCGGCCGCTTCCCGCTCCGCCTGCTCGTACTGGGCGATCTCCCGCTGGGCCGCTTCCCACTCGGCCCGCTCCGCCGCCTCACGCTCGGCGGCCTCGCGCTGGGCCATCTCCCGCTGGGCCGCTTCGCGCTGGTCGGCCAGCCGCTGCTCGGCCTCCCACTTGTCCATCTCCCGCTGGGCGCGTTCCCACTGGACCGTGCCGGGGCCGGGCAGCGGCTGGGAGTGCGGCACGGGATCGAGCGCGCTCGGGGCCGGACCCCAGCCCGACTCCCGCGCGACCAACTCGCGGAACTCCTCGTCCCACTGGTCCGGCTCCCACTGCGCCGACGCCCGCTGCGCGCGGTCGATCCGCGGCGGGTCGACGCGGGGCGGCGTGGGCCGCGGGCGCTCGACCGGAGGCCGGGGCGGCTGCTGCATCTGGGGGCGCTCGTACTGGCCGGACCGCTGCTGCTTCTGCTGGGCGAGGTCCCGCATGCGGGCGGCGTCCATGACCTGGGTGGCGTTGACCGGCGTGTCCTCGGGACGGGGCGCCTCGTACTGGCCGGACCGCTGCTGGGCCGCCAGTTCGCGCATCCGGGCCGCGTCCATCACCTGCGTCGCGTTGGCCGGGACCTCCTCGGGGCGCGGCTTCTGGTACTGGCCCGACATCTGTTGGGCCACCTGGCGGATCCGCGGGTCCATGACCTGCGTGGCGTCGGCCGGGACGGGCTCGGGGGCGGGCGGCACCTCGGGCCGGACGTGTCGGCCCGAGGGCTGCTGGGCGGAGGGCTGTTGGGCGGCCAACGGACGCATCCGCGCGCTGACCTCGGCCGCCTCCACCGGCACGGTCTCCGGCTCGACCGGCGCGGGATCCCGCCGCCGAGGCGCCCTGGCCGCCGGGGCGGCCGTCGCGGTCGGCTGGCGCCGGACCGGCTCTACCGGCGACACGTGCTGGCCAACCTCGTGCTGGCCGACCTCGTGGTGGGCGTCCGAGCGGGTGGCGAACTTCTCCACGTACTCGATCCACCGGGCGTACGCGTGCGACTGCTCCCATTCGGTGAGGGAGTCCTGGTCCTCGAACCGGTAGAAGATCTGCCAGTCCCGACCGGTCGACGTGGTCCCGGTGACGCCCGCGCCCAGATAGCCCCGCTGTGCCGCGGCCGTGCCGAGCAGCGCGGTGGCCGACACGGAGAACTGGCTCGCACGCCCGCGGCGCACGTGATAGCTCAGAGTGACAGTGATCGGCCCGCTCATTCCCGCGGCACACCCCTTTCACAGGTATCCGAGCGGGTATACGCGCCTTCCCCGAACCCGGTTCAGGGAAGGCCGCGACTTTTTCGTGACTCAGACGGCCGGCCGCCGGGTGAGCGCCCGCAGCCGCCGCCACAAGGCATTTCGCCGCCGGGCCGCCAGCAGCCGGCCCCGCTCGGCCAAGCGCGGGGCGCGGACCGGCAGGTCGACGCAGTCGGCGTAGGCGGTGGACTCGTGCTCGACCGGGAACAGGGCGATGACCTCGCCGACCTCGCGGGGCGCGTCGAACAGCAGGTGGCAGGTCGGGGTGACGCGGGCGTTGAGCTCGATGAACCAGGCGGTGCCGTCCGCGTCCGTCACGAAGTCCAGGCCGCAGAAGCCGCTGAGCTCGAAGCGCCGCACGACCCGCCGGGCGGCCTCGGCCATGCCCGGATGATCGATGACCCGAACCACCGCCGACGGCCCCCGCAGCTCCTCGGCCAGCACGACCTCCAGGCACACCAGGGAGAGCACCTCGCCGTCGAGGCAGGCCACGGTGGCGATGGCGTCCTGGCCGGACCGGAACTGCTGCACGTTGACGGTCGGCCGCCGGCGCAGCACCAAGGAACCGAACGACTGGAGCTCCCGGTTCACCAGCGCCCGCTTCACGGCCACGTGCAGCGGCGGGGGATTGGACAGGGAGCGCCAGATCCTGGACAGGGAGCCGGAATCGCTGACCGCGGCGACCCCGCGGCCGCCGGAGCTGCCGTCGGTCTTGAGCACGAACGGCAGCGCCCACTGCATCAATGCCTCGACGTTGCCGACGGTCGCGGTTTCCGGCGCGTCAACTCCGGCCGCGCGGGCGGCCTCGGCCACCTCGGTTCGGGAGGTCATGCGCGTCCAGTCGCCCAGGGATCGGGCCAGCACCTGGTCGTGCGTGTGGGAGTGCAGGCGCCGCAACAGGACCAGCGACCGCTCATCGTCGCACAGCACCAGGTCCGGCTGGGCGGCGTCGATGGCGTGCTGGATCGACCGCAGCGGCCGCGACCGGTGCAGCGGATGATCGCCGGCCAGCCCGTCCACGACCTCCACCGGATGCCCGGACGGCCGGCAGGTGTGCACGGTGAAGCCGGCCTCGACCATCGCGTCGGCCAGCCGCGCGGCCGAGAACCACCGCATGGTCGACACGATCAGCACCCGCTCGAAGCCCGGCGCGGGGCGGACTCCCGGGCCCGCGTTGATGTCCCGGCCGATGCCGTCGGCGACCGCGGCGGCCGACGCCGGATCGCTCACGATGGTGAGGTGGTCGCCGACGATCCGGCGCACGGACAGCTCGCGGGCCAGGCCCTGCCAGCATTCGGCGGTGTCGCAACCGAAATGCCGGTTGTCGGTGGCGGCCAGCACCGTCACGGCCCCGTCGTGGTAGGCGGGGCGGTAGCGGGGCATCGCCGCGTACGCGCGACGGCCGGCGTCGGTCTCGCCGGTCGACACCGCGGTCGCCTCGCCGCCGGAGGAACGGCGGGCCAGCCGGCGCACCAGTCGCTGGCCGCGCAGCCCGAACTCGGCAACGGCTTGCCGTGGCGGCAGGTGCGAGATCCGGGACAGCTGGTTGAGGCCGCGCCGGCGCATCGCCACCAGCCACAGCCGGCGGTTCCAGTACCGCTCGTCGAAGATCGCCTCGATCAGGAACAGCCGCCCGATTCCCTTGTGTCGCTGGGCCATCTCCCACGCGATCAAGCCGCCGAAGGAGTAGCCGCCGAGATGGTACGGCTCGTCGCCGAGCACCTCGCCCAGCGCGGCCACCATCAACTCGGCCATGCGCTCCACCGTCTCGATGGCCTCGCCGCGGTCGTCGAGCAGCATCGGCGCGGCCACGTACACCGCCTGTGGCCCGGTGTAGCCGGCGATCACCCCGGCCAGCTCGTCGGGATCGCCCTCAAGCCCCGGCACCAGCACGAGAACGCCCGCGGATCCCTCGCGCACGAGGTCGATCCGCACCCCGTTCGCCTTGTAGACGATCAACGGACCAACCACCGCCTCCGCCGCGGCCGGGCCTGGGTCAGCGAGACCGGCGCCCCGGCCCGCTTGGCCAACCGGAAGGCGATGCGCGGGGCCACGTACTCCGCGCCGACCATGAACCGCATCAGCGGGCCGAAGGTGTCCACCGCCGCCGGGCCGACGAAGTACAGGCCGGGCACGGAACTCTCGAACCACTTGGACACCATCGGCATCCGGGAGTGGGTGCGCACCGCGCGGCGCAGGTCCTCGCTGAGGAAGCCCAGCCGGGCCAGATCCGGGTAGTAACCGGTCGCCGCCACAACGTGATCGGTCGTCACGGTCTGCCCGCCGCGCAGCGACAGCTCGATCCGGCCGTCCACCTCGCGGGCGCCGGTGATCGGCCGGCCGAGGTGCGTGCGCACACCGGCGTCGAAGCGGGCTTTCATGTGCCACGGGGACTTCGGGCCCAGATGGGTGCGGATCAGCCGCAGCCGCAGCTCGCCCGGCAGGAACCGGAACACCGACGGCACGGCCTCGCACAGCCAGTTCCGCAGCCCCGGGCCGACGCCCGAGGACGGGCTGCGCAGTTTCTCCCACAGGCCGCGAGGTTCGGGTTTTCCGCCGAACTTCACCACGTTCGCCCGGGCCACCAGCTGCACCGTGGCTCCGGCCTCGGCCAGCAGCACCGCGGTGTCCACGGCCGAGGAGCCCGCGCCGATCACCGTGACGTCGCGGCCGGCGAAGGCGCTCGGGTCGCGCACGTCGAAGGTGTGGCTGACCCGCCCGGCCGGCAATCCGGACAATTCCTTTGGCAGGCGGGCGAAGTGGCTGATGCCCACCGCGCACACCACCCGGTCGGCCCACACGTCTTGACCGTCCGTCAACTTCAGCCGGAAGCCGCTGCGCTCGCGGGCGAGGCCGGACACCAGCACCTCCTCCAGGTCCGGCACGAACCGGCGCTGGAAGTCGGCCGCGTAGTCGCCGAACACCGCCAGCGGCACCGGGATATCGGTGTCGTGGTAGGGAATTCCGTGATCGGCGCAGTACTCGGCCAGCGTGCCGACGGCCTTCGGCCCGTACACGTTCGACGCGAAGCCGTCCGACTTGAGCAGCATCCCGGCGGGCATGTGATCACGCCACGTGTCCAGCGGGATACCGAAAACACGTGTGTTCACACCGTAGTCACGCAGATACGCGGCGATCGACAGCCCGTACGGACCGGCCCCGATGACGGCAACGGATGTCACGCGACCTCCACTGTGGATGAGATTTGCGCGTGAAGTCGCCGCCGCTGACGCCCGCGTTACCACCGGCGGGCCGACCCTTACCCGACCCATGCTCGGCTACGCCGAACAGCGCCGGAGCGTGCCGCCAACGGCACGCACGGCTACATCCGGGTCACCGCGCGCCACCCGGAGTAGCCGCAGGCGTGGGAAGTTCGCCCGGAACCCCGCGCCCGCGCAGCGATGCGCCGTTGGTCTCCGTCACGAAGCACAGCGTGATCGCGCCGCCGGGACTGCCCGACCTTCCACGGCGGAAACCTCGGGACCGCCAAATGGTTCGACGGCGTAACGGCGTCCTGGCACAGTGACCCGGCATGGAGGACTCCGCGGTTGTGACCGCCGAGGACGTGCGGCTCATGCAGGGGCTGGCCGAAAAGGTGACGGCCCTGCGCCTCGAGCTGGTCAACAGCGACGCCTCGGTCGGCGAGCTGGCGTGGATCTGGGGCAAGGGGCACGCCAAGATCGGCGCGAGCTGGCGGCGAGAGCTGTGGTTCGCCGGCCGGGATCTGGTCGCGTGGGGTTGGGTCACGCTGCCTCACCGCCGCCCGAACGGCCAGGAGATCACGCAGGCCTCGCTGGCGTACCAGGTGCATCCCGACCACGCCGAGCTGGTGGACGAGGTGATCGCCTGGTACGACCGCGGGCCGGCCGTCGACCGCACCCTGCTCGCCCAGGCCGCCGACGACGTCGGCCGGCAACGCTGGGGCGCGCACGGCTACGTGACCGATCCGGCCGCGCTCGACGACTGGACCCAGCTCAACGTGCGGGACCTCGACGACATCGAAAAGCCCGTGCTGCCAACGGGATTCCGGTTCCGCAACGCCGACGGGGCCGGCTCGGCGGCGGCCGTGCGGGCCCATGTCGACGCCTGGGGCTCGACCATCTACGACGCCGAGTCCTACGAAGGCGTGCGGCAGACCTGGCCGTATCGCGGCGATCTGCACGTCCTGGTGGAGGCCCCCGACGGCACCATGGCCGCCTCCGCGATCATCTGGCTGGACGAGGCCAACAAGACCGCCGAGTTCGAACCCGTCGGGACCCATCCCGGGTACCGGCGGCTCGGTTTGGGCCGGGCCCTGCTGCTGCACGGCATGGGGCTGGCGCGGGAGGCCGGGGCCAACCACATGACCGTCGTCTGTCTGGGCGCGGCCGCGCATCCCAAGGCCCGGGGCCTGTACTACAGCGTCGGGTTCCGGAAGTTCTCCCAGGACGTCTCGCTGATCAAGCCCGCGGCCGCGCGACCCGACGATCTGCGCGAGACGTGACGCCGAAGGGTTCGGGCCCGGTCGGACGCATTTTTGGGATGTTCACCTGACGTTCCCTGGACACGCACCGTGACCTTCGGTCGACTGATCCGGACCGCGCGGGCGCTGGGAGGCAGGGGCGATGGGCGAGATCAGTCGACGGACATTCCTGGCCACCACGGGGGCGGCGGCTCTCACCGGGCTGGCCGCCGAGCGGGCGGCCGCGGCCACCGGCACCATCGCCGACGTCAAGCACATCGTGGTGCTGATGCAGGAGAACCGCAGCTTCGACCACTACTTCGGCACGCTCAGGGGCGTGCGGGGCTTCGCCGACCGGGCCACGATCCAGCTGCCCGGCGGGTACTCGGTGTTCAACCAGCCCAACGGCGGCGGGCGGCAGTACCCGTTCGCGCTGCGCGGCACGGCCAGCAACGCCGAGACCCTGGCCCAGTGCCAGGGCGACATCGCGCACTCGTGGTCGGACCAGCACGCGGCCTGGAACCTGGGCCGGATGGACAGCTGGATGGCGGCCAAGAACAAGATCGGCTGCCTTGGCTACCTGGACCGCGGCGACCTGCCGTTCCACTACGCGCTGGCCGACGCCTACACGATCCTCGACGCCTACCACTGCTCCGGCCTGACCGCGACCGGCCCCAACCGGACCTTCCTGTTCAGCGGCATGATCGACGCCGCCGGCCAGTACGGCTCGCCGGCCAACGACGGCGGCGACGAGTCCGGGCTGACCTGGCCGACCTACGTCGAGGCGCTGCAGAACGCCGGCATCAGCTGGCGGGTCTACCAGAACGCCAAGGACAACTACGGCGACAACGCCCTGGCCTACTTCAAGCAGTTCACCGGCGCGGCAACGGGTTCGCCGCTCCAGGTCCGGGGCATGAGCAGCGTGCCGGCCAAGACCGGCAGCACCCCGGACGACATCCTCGCCGCCATCAAGGCCGACGTGCTGGCCGGCGCCCTGCCGCAGGTGTCCTGGGTGGTGACCGACCAGATCACCTCCGAGCACCCGATCGGGCCGCCGGTCAACGGCGAGCGCTTCGTCAGCGGCCTGCTCCAGGCGCTGGCCGCCGATCCGTCCACTGTGGACAGCACGGTGCTCTTCCTGAACTACGACGAGAACGACGGCTTCTTCGACCACGTGCCGCCGCCGTCGCCGGCCGCCGGCGCCGCCGGCGAGTTCGTCGGCAGCACCCCGGTCGGCCTCGGCTTCCGGGTGCCGATGATCGTGGTCTCGCCGTGGAGCCGCGGCGGCTGGGTCAACTCCGAGGTCTCCGACCACACCTCGGTGATCCGGTTCATGGAGACCTGGTCGGCCGCCATCGGCACGCCGGCGGTCTGCCAGCACATCAGCGCGTGGCGGCGGTCCGTCTGCGGCGACCTGACCTCGGCCTTCGACTTCGCCAACCCGGTGCACGGCCTGCCGTCGCTGCCCACCCCCGGCTCGGTGATCAGCGCCGCCACCTGCGCCCTGCTGCCGAACCCGTCGCCCAAGACCAACGCCTTACCCGCGCAGGAAGCCGGCACCAAGCCGGCGCGGGCGCTGCCGTACCAGACCAATGCCTCCATCTCGTCGTGGCTCTACTCCGGCAGCACCGTGCAGCTCAACATCACCATGACCGACGACGGGGCCAAGGCCGCGCATTTCTCGGTGTACGCCAACAACTTCCGCACCGGCGGCCCCTGGCAGTACACCGTGCCGGCCAACGGCTCCACCACCGACTTCTTCAACTGCGGCAGCGGCTTCGGCAACGGCCAGTACGACTTCACGGTCGTCGGCCCCAACCGCTTCCTGCGCCGCGTCCAGGGCGACGCCAACGGCAGCGCCAAGAACGTCGAGGCCCGCTCCCGCATCGCGGTGACCGCCAGCACCGGCAAGCTCGCGCTCTGGCTCGACCTGGTCAACGGCTCTGGGTCCACCGTCACCTACACCGTCACCTCGAACAACTACCGCACCGACGGGCCGTGGACCTACCAGGTTCCCGCTGGTCAGACCGTCAGCGACTACTTCAACGCGGTCGCATACAACGACGGCTGGCACGACTTCACCGTCACGGTGTCGGCCGACAGCACCTGGTCGCGGCGTTTCGCTGGTCACATTGAGACCGGTGCGGCCAGCGTCACGGGATGATCGTATGTATGAACGACTCGCTGGCGGCGCTCGACAACCCGGTGCTGACGTCGCTGACCGGGCCTCATGCCCATTTCGCGCAGGCTCGCGGCCGGGTGCTCCGGTACCCGGCCGACGTGGCCCCGTTCGTCGCGCTGCCCGACGAGCCCACCGCCGCCGACTGGCGTGACCTGGCCGAACTCGCCGGCTCCGGCGCCGAGGTCACCGTCACCGCCGGTGCCGTCGAGCAGCCGGCCGACTGGTCGGTCGAGTTCGACATCCCCGGCGTCCAGCTGGTCGACAACGGCATCGCCGCCGCCCCGTTCGAGCAGGCCGTGCGGCTGGGCCCGGCCGACGTGCCGGAGATGATCGACCTGGTCGAACGCACTCGTCCTGGCCCCTTCCTGACCCGCACCATCGAGCTCGGCGCCTATCTCGGCGTCCGCAGGGACGGCGTGCTGGCCGCCATGGCCGGGGAGCGGATGCGGCCGCCGGGCTGGACCGAGATCAGCGCCGTCTGCACCGACCCCGCGTTCCGGGGCCAGGGGCTGGCCACCCGCCTCGTGCTGGCCGTCGCCCACGGCATCCGGGCCCGGGGCGAGATCCCGTTCCTGCACACCGCCGCCGAGAACGTCGGGGCGATCAGGTTGTACGAGTCGTTGGGTTTCGTGGTGCACCGGAAGCCGGTGTTCCTGGTGACGCGGGCGCCGTAGCGGTCGACGCTGGCCTGGTAGTCCACTGAGTGGTACTCGAATGGGGCGGAACGCCTAAACTCCTGCGGAGAACGGCTGCGAGGGCCGTCGGTCGAGGCATCGGGGTACGCGCGTGGAGCTTCGGTTGCTGGGCACGGTGCGGGCCATCGTGGACGGTCGGGAGGCCACGCTCGGCGGCCGGCAGCAGCGGCTGGTGCTGGCCGTGCTGGCGCTGCACGTCAACCAGCCGGTCGCCGTCACGCGCATGATCGACTGGATCTGGCCCGACCCGCCCCGCCGGGCCGAGCACGCGGTCCGGGTGCACGTCTCCCAGCTGAGATCGGCGCTGGCCGAGGCCGAGATCCTGGCCCAGGGCCCGGCCTACGTGCTGCGGACCGACCCGTCGTGCATCGACGTCCACCGCTTCCAGGACCTGGTGGACCGGGCCAAGGACGCCGAGGACGAGGCCCGGGTGGCGCTGCTGGACGAGGCCCTGGCCCTGTGGGAGGGCCCGGCGCTGGCCGACGTCGCCGACCCGGAGCTGCGGGACCGCCTCTGCGGCGGCCTGCAGGAGCGCCGGCTGCTGGCGGCCGAGGACCGCTACGACGCCATGTTGCGGCTGGGCCAGGGCCGGGACCTGATCCACGACCTGACGGCGTACGTGAACCGCCATCCCACCCGCGAGCGCCCGGTGGGCCAGCTGATGCTCGCCCTGTACCGGGACCGGCAGCAGGCGCTGGCGCTGGAGGTGTTCCGGCGGACCCGGGAGATGCTGGCCGAGGAGCTGGGCATCGACCCCGGCCCGGAGCTGCACCGCCTGGAGCTGGCGATCCTGCGCAACGACCCGACCCTGGACCCGGCGGCGGTGCGGCTGGACGTGCCGGCCCTGCTGCCGGCCGGCGTCGCCGACTTCACCGGCCGCGAGGCGCACCTGCGGCGGCTGGACGAGGACACCGCCGGCGGCGACGCCGTGGTGATCAGCACCATCGCCGGCGCCGCCGGCATCGGCAAGACCACGCTGGCCCTGCACTGGGCCCACCGGGCGCGGCCCCGGTTCCCCGACGGCCAGCTCTACGCCAACCTCGACGGATTCGCCGTCGGCCCGCCGCTGCGGCCCGAGCAGGTGCTGTTCCAGTTCCTGCGGGCGCTGGGCGTGCCGGCCGAGCAGGTGCCGGCCGACCTCGCCGAGGCCTCCGGCCTGTACCGGACGGTGCTGGCCGACCGGCGGGTCCTGGTGGTGCTGGACAACGCCGCCAGCGCCGAGCAGGTGCGGCCGCTGCTGCCGGCCAGCCACACCTGCGCGGTGCTGGTGACCAGCCGAAACCGCCTGGACGGGCTGGTGGCGATCAACGCCGCCCGGCGGATCAGCCTGGACGTGATGGCTGCCGACGAGGCCATGGACCTGCTGGCCCGGATCCTCGGCCGGGGCCGGGTCGACGCCGAGCCGGAGGCGGCCGCCGAGCTGGCCCGCGGCGCCGCCTACCTGCCGCTGGCGCTGCGGATCGCCGCCACCAGCCTGAGCAACCACCCGGGTCGGCCGATCGCCGACTACCTGGCCGAGCTGCGCGGCGAGGGCCGGCTGGACGCGTTGGAGCTGGACGAGACCGTGGCCGTGCGGTCCACGTTCGCCTTGTCCTACGGCCAGCTGAAGCCGGAGGCGCAGTGGGTGTTCCGGCTGATGGGCCTCGCGCCCGGCCTGGACATCTCCGCCGACGCCATGACCGCCATGGCCGGCCTGCCGCGGGCCCGGCCCCGCCTGCTGCTGGACCAGCTGGCCACCACGCATCTCGTGGACCAGCCGTCCTACGGCCGCTACACCTTCCACGACCTGCTCCGCGACTACGCCCGTGAGACGGCGATGGCCACCGACTCCGGCAAGGACCGTCAGGCCGCGCTGGACCGGCTGTTCCTGCACTACCGGCGGACGGCGGTCGCCGCGGTGGAGTCGCTGTATCCCGGCACGCTCCGGATCGTGCGCAGCGGCGACCTGCCCGACCCGGTCACGTTCGACGAGCCGGCGCGGGCGCTGGCGTGGCTGAACACCGAGCGGGCCAACCTCGTCGCCGCGGTCGAGTACGCCGTGCGCCACGGCCGCTGGCGCGCGGCCTGGGAGTTGGCCGACACGCTGCGGTTCTACCTGCTCAAGAAGTCGCTGCGGGTGGAGTGGCGGATCATCGCGGAGGCCGGGCTGACCGCCGCCGAGGCCGACGGCGACGCGCGGGCCATCGGCGCCATGCACTTCAGCCTGGGCTACCTCGCCCAGGACCACGACGAGGCCCGGCGGCTGTTGACCATCGCGCTGCGCAAGCACGAGGAGACGGGCTGGCTGCACGGCCAGGCCGGCGTGCACTCCCAACTCGGCGGGATCGAGGAGGACCTGGGCCGCCTCGACGCCGCCGTCGAACACCGCGGCCGGGCCGTGGAGCTGGCCCGGTCGGCCGGCCTGCGGCAGATGGCCAGCGCCGCCCTGCTCAACCGGGCCATGACCAACCTGATCCGGGCCGAGTTCGACGAGGTCGTCAAGGACGCCACCGAATCGCTGGAGCTGGCCGACCGGCACGAGTGGAACGACGGCCCCGGCCACGCCCTCTACTGCCTGGGCCTGGTCGCCAGCTTCCAGGGCCAGCACGAGGAGGCCCGCCGGCGGTGCCAGGAGGCCGTGGACGCCTTCCACCGCACGCAGGCGACCGGCGACGAGGCCTCGTCGCTGGCGCACCTGTCCTTCGTGCTCGCCGGCGCCGGCGACCACGCCCAGGCCCTGATCAAGGCCCGTGAGGCGGTCGCGCTGGCCGAGCAGACCGAGCCCCGCATCCTGGCCCTGGCCCTCAACGCCGTCGCCGAGGCGCGGACCGGGCTCGGGGAGGACGCCTCCGACGATCACCGCCGGGCGCTGGCCCTGGCCCGCGAGATCGTGGCCCGGCACGAGGAGTGCCGGGCCCTGCTCGGCCTGGGCGAGCACGCGGCGGCGCTGGAACTGGCCCGGCGGTACGGCTTCCGCCTCGTCGGCCGGCATGTGCTCGATTTGTCACCGGAAGCGTAGAAACAGTACTGATGGCGGGTGTTGGCCGGTTGGCCGATTAGGGACCCTTCCAGATGGCCCCGATGGACGGGGCCATGAAGGGAAAACCCATGAGTCGCAGGGTGTTCTGCGCTGCCCTCACACTGGCGGCAGGTCTGTTAGGCGTAGTCGCGGTCGCCCCGTCGGCCCAAGCGGCCGCGTGCGGGGACCAACTGATCGGCAACGGCGGCTTCGAATCCGGGAGCACGCCGTGGACCGGGTCGACGGCGGCGATCATCGCCGGCACCACGGCCCAGCCCGCCCACGGCGGGACCCGGTTGGCCCGGCTGGACGGCACCGGCGCCACGCACACCGACACCCTGTCCCAGTCGATCACGCTGCCGTCCGGCTGCTCGTCGGCGACGCTGACCTACTGGTCGCACATCGACACCGCGGAGACCACCACCAGCACCAAGTACGACACGCTGGCGGTGCAGATCGGCTCCGACACCCTGGCCAGCTACTCCAACCTGGACAAGAACACCGGCTACGCGCAGCGCACCGTGGACGTGACGCGCTACCTCGGGCAGACGGTGACGCTGACCCTGACCGGGCGCGAGGACTCCAGCCTGGCCACCAACTTCGTGCTCGACGACTTCGCGCTGAGCACCGGCGCCGGCGCGCCGCCGGCCACCGACTCGACCCGCACGCCGATCAACCCGGCGTACACCGCGAGCCTGACCTCCAACACCGCCGGCGACACCTGGACCGGGCACCAGAGCGTGACCTTCACCAACGGCTCGCCGACCGCGCTGCCCGAGGTGTACCTGCGGCTGTGGGACAACTACCACGGCTCCTGCCCGAGCACGCCGATCACCGTCACCAACCTGACCGGCGGCACGGCCTCGGCGCTGACCGTGGGCTGCACGGCGATGAAGGTGACGCTGCCGTCGCCGCTGGCCCAGAACCAGTCCGCCACCATCGCCTTCGACCTGAGCATCGTGGTGCCCAGCGGGGCCGATCGGTTCGGCCACGACGGCGCGTACAACATGATCGGCAACGCGCTGCCGGTGCTGGCGGTGCGGGACGGGTCCGGGTGGCACCTCGACCCGTACACCAACAACGGCGAGTCGTTCTACACGGTGATCGGCGACTTCGACGTGACGCTGACCCACCCGACGAGCCTGCTCACCCCGGCCACCGGGACGTCGACCGAGACCACCAGCGGCAGCACCACGACCACGCACGCGGTGGCCACCAAGGTGCGCGACTTCGCTTGGGGCGCCGGGCCTTTCGCCAAGATCAGCACCACATCCGGCAAGGGCGTGCGGGTCAACGTCTACTCGGCGAGCGGAATCTCCACCAGCAGCGCCAACTCCATGCTGTCGCTGGCCGCCGACGCCGTCGACGTCCACTCGGGACGCTTCGGCGACTACCCCTACGGTGAGCTGGATGTCGTGCTGGACAACAACTTCTGGTTCGGCGGCATGGAGTACCCCGGCTTCGTGATGGACCTGGTGTCCACTGTGGCGCTGCCGCACGAGATCGCCCACCAGTGGTGGTACGGCATCGTCGGCGACGACGAGTACAACACTCCTTGGCTGGACGAGGGATTCACCGACTACGCCACCGATCTCTACCGTGGCGTCACGGGTTCCGGCTGCGGCATCACGTGGCAGTCCACCGCTGAGAAGCTCACCAACTCGATGGCCTACTGGGACGCGCACTCGTCGCGGTACTCCTCCGTGGTCTACACCTACGGCAAGTGCACCCTGCACGACCTGCGGCGGCTGATCGGCGACACCGCGATGACCACCCTGCTCAAGTCCTACGCCCAGTCCCACTGGTACGGCGTCTCCACCGTGGCCGAGTTCAAGGCCGCGGCCCAGGCAGCGGCCGGCTCTACCGACCTGACCTCCTTCTGGACCACCCACCGCGTCGAAGGCTGACCCGTTTTTGTGTCATGAAGGGCCCCATACTGACGTTCAACGTCAGTATGGGGCCCTTCATGACGTCAGTTCAGCCGGCCATCTGCTGGCGGATCCAGGTCGCCACGGCGTCGATGCGGGCGACGACCTCCAGGCCCGGCTGCGGGCAGGGCGGGCCGCTGTCGACGATCGCCACCAGCGTGCCGGTCATGTTGTCGGCGGAGGTGAAGAACGGGCCGCCGGAGTCGTCCGGGCACGGGCTGTTCTCCACCGTGCGCGGCACCGACGGGTCCACTTCGAGAGTGTTGGCGTTGATGCGGGCCACCGTGAACTGGCCCCGCTTGAGGTGGTCGGACGGCGCGCCGCCGGCCGCCGACAGCGACCCCCAGCCGGCGAACTGGAGGGGCAGGCCCAGCGTCGGCGGCTGGTCGGCCAACGCGATCGGCGTGATGTCGGTGATCGGCGTGTCCAGCCGGACCACCGCCAGGTCGTTGACCGGGGACTGGCGCACGTCCACCACCCGCGCCGATTCGCCGCCCGGGTCGCTGTCCTTGAGTTTTCCCACGGTCACCGTCATGTGATAGCGGGGTGCGCCGCTGACCCGATTGTTGTTGACGTCGTGAAAACAATGTCCGGCCGTCACCACCCATTCCGGCGCCACCAGCGAACCGCTGCACGCGCCGCTGCGTAATCCGCCGGCCGGGGTGGGAATGTCCGGTGAGGTGAGTTTCGCGTTGAACGGCAGGATCGGTTTCGGCTTCGGTGTTGTCGTGGTCGTCGCCACCTGGGTGTGTTCGGCGCTACCAGCGGTGATCACCGAGTTACGGGGCGCGTCGTCGTGTGCCGGCTGTGATTGCGTCGTCACGGTGTAGGTGCAGGCCGCACCGGCCCCCAGGACCGCCGCGATCGCGAGCGTTCCCAGCCGTGGTCTGCGAGAAGACGTCACGTGTATCAAGTACGGGGATTGAGCCGAAAAGGTTGTCGGTTTGGCGGAAATGGGTGCCCGGTCACGGGCGGAACTTCCCGAACGGACAGGGTTCGCTCGATCGGTGGGCGGGCGGCGCAGGGGGCATGATAGTCGGGTGACCAGCTTCAGCAGTCCGAACGTGGTCGTCGAGCGCCCGGCCGGCGACATCGCGGTGGTGCGGGTGGCGGGGGAGGTCGACATGGTCACCGCGCCCGGGCTGGAGAGCCGGGTGGTGGAGCTGCTGGGGGAGCGGCCGCGGCTGCTGGTGATCGACCTGACCGAGGTGCGGTTCTTCTCCTCGGCCGGGCTGGCCGTGCTGGCGCTGGCCCACCGCGCGGCCGACGCCCGCACCCAGCTGCGGGTCGTGGCCAACGACACGGCGGTGCTGCGGCCGCTGGAGCTGACCGGCCTGACCGAGGACCTGTCGATCCTGCCGGACCTGACCGCCGCGATCGCCGGATGAGCGGCGTGGATCCGCTCAGATGGCGCGGCCTGGCCAAGGCCGAACAGATCTCCGGCATCCGCCGGTCGGTCGAGGACTGGTGCGAGCGCGCCGGGCTGCCGGTCGACCTGGTCCAGATGGTGTCGCTCGCCGTGTACGAGGCGATGGCCAACGTCGTCGAGCACGCCTACCGCGACGACGGGCCGGGGGCACTGGAGCTGGACCTGCGGCACGAGGGCGGGGCCGTGGCGGCGATGGTGGGCGATGAGGGCCACTGGCATGTGACCACGCCGGCCGAGCAGCGGCATCGGGGCCGGGGGCTGGCGTTGATCGAGCGGCTGGCCGAGCAGGTGACGGTCATGCCGTCGCCGCAGGGCACCACCGTGCGGATGCGGTGGCCCATCGGGCCGTCGGCCCGCCTGCGGTTCCTGGAGGCGATGGCTGACACCGAGCTGGCCCGGCTGGACGCCGACGAGGTGCTGCGGGAGCTGCTGAGCCGGGTGCGCGACCTGCTGTCCGTGGACACGGCCACCGTGCTGTTGCACGACCACGCCGGCGATCACCTGGTCGCCGCCGTCGCGGTCGGCCTGGAGCGGGACGGCAGCCGGCCGGTGCGCGTGCCGCTGGCCGAGGGCTTCGCCGGCCTGGTCGCCGTCGAGCGGGTGGCGATGACCACCAGCCAGGTCGACCCGCCGTCGTTGCTGGCGAACGGGATCCGCGACCTGGCCGCCGCGCCCATGATCGCCGACGGCGCCCTGGTCGGCGTGCTGCGGGTCGGGGCCAGGGACCGCGCCTTCGGCGACGAGGACCTGGCCCTGCTCCAGATCGCCGCCGACCGGCTGGCCCTGGCCGTGCAGGCGCACGCCTCCAACGCCGAGAGCGCCGCCACCACCGCCCTGCAACGCAGCCTGCTGCCCAGCAGCCTGCCCGCGATCGCCGGGCTCGACTTCGCCGGCCGCTACGCCCCCGGCGCGGAACTCGGCGTCGGCGGCGACTGGTACGACGTTTTCCCGTTGGCCCACGGCCGTATCGGCATTGTCATCGGCGATGTCGCCGGGCACGGTTTTCCCGCCGCCGTCGTGATGGGCCGGCTGCGCAGCGCGCTTCGGGCCTATGCCCTGGACAATGACGACCCCGAGGTGGTGCTGGACAAACTCGACCGCAAGGCCAGCCATTTCGAGGCCGGGGTGATGGCCACCGTCGCCTATGCCGTCGTCGAGCCGGCCGCCGGCCGCCTGACCCTGTGCCTGGCCGGTCACCTTCGCCCCGTGCTGGCCGTTCCCGGCCTGCGCGGCGAGTTCGTCGACGCCCCCATCGACCCGCCCATCGGCTTCGCCCTGCGCGGCCGATCCCGCCGTACCCACATCGTCGACATCCCGCCCGGAGCCACCGTCTGCTTCTACACCGACGGCTTGGTGGAGCGCCGGGACCGGCCCATCGACGTCGGCCTGTCCGAGCTGCTCGACGCCGTCGCCGCCGTGCCGTCCGAGTCCGTCTGCGCCGAGCTCATGGCCGAGTTCGTCTCCGGGCAGCCCACCGCCGACGACGTGGCGCTGCTTGTCATGCACCGCACCGGATAGCTGCGATAGTGGGCGCATGACGAGTTGGCAGGACGTCGAGCGGTCCGCGCCGGAGTTCGCCGCCCGGGTCCGGGCGCTGTTCGACGCCCACAGGCACAAGACCATCGCCACCCTGCGGGCCGACGGTTCGCCGCGCATTTCCGGCATCGAGGCCGTGTTCGAGGACGGCGAGCTGGCCTTCGGCTCCATGCCTCGGGCCCGCAAGGGCGTCGACCTGCGCCGGGATCCCCGGTTCGCCCTGCACAGCGCCACCGTCGATCCGGTCGACGGCGCCGAGAAGGACTGGCCCGGCGAAGCCAAGATCGCCGGCCGCGCCATCCTGCACGAGGGCAAGGACAGCGACCGCTTCGTCGTCGACGTCACCGAGGTGGTCCACACCCACCTCAACGAGGCCGCCACCCTGCTCGTGGTCGAATGGTGGACGCCCTCTGCGGGCTTCCGCCGTGTCGAACGCGAGTGACAGACCCCTGACGGCCTGGCTCGCTATGCTGCTCCGGAACTGGTGTTCCACTCTCGGGAGGCGTTGTGGCGGTTGGACTGCCGGCCGATGTGCACGATCTGCTGGATTCGCCCGAGGTGGCCACTTTGGCCACCATCGAGCCCACCGGCCAGCCCCAGCTCTCCGTGGTGTGGGTCAAACGCGACGGCGACGAGGTTCTCGTCTCCACCGTCCGTGGCCGCCGCAAGGCGTCCAACCTGGAACGTGACCAGCGGGCGACGCTCCTGGTGCACGCCAAGGAGAATCCGTACCGCTATGTCGAGATCCGGGGCACCGTCACCCTGGTCGACGATCCCGGCGGCTCCCTCATCGACGAGCTGTCCCACCAGTACAAGGGCTCCGGCTGGACTTTCGATGCGCCCGGGACCGAACGGGTGATCATCCGCCTCACCCCCACGAAGGTCGTCGTGCACTAACGCCTTCGCATGTTCAGCAGTTCCGCGTCCGTCAACGCCGGCGCCGGCAGCGCTGAGGGTTTGTCCCGGTCCTGCGCCAGTCCGTCCAGGATGAATCCCAGCGCTCTCCGGTAGAGCTGCGGGCTCTCCGCCCCGCCGAAGGCGATCGTCGCCTGCACTCCCAGCGACAGCACCATCATGTCGCTGGCCTGGAAGTCCCTGCGGAGCACCCCCGCCCGCTTCGCCCTCCTGACCAGCTTGATCATGTGGACGCCCATCGTCTTGTGGTTGTCCTCCAACAGCTCCGCCAGCCTCGTCGGCGGTGTTCCCCGGGCCCATCCCAGCGATTCCGTGTACCCGCCCGTGATCAGCTCCCGCATGCCCCGATCGTTGGCCAGCTCCAACGTCGACTGCTCGAAGTACTGCACGAAGCCCGCCCAGACGTCGGCCGCCTTGCTCGCCGCCTCCGCCATCTTCTCCCCGGCGTGGATGCGGTCGACGTAGACGTCGTAGATCAGGTCGTCCTTGTTCGCGAACCGCCGATACACCGTGCCCACGCCCACCCCCGCGTGCTTGGCGATGTCCGCCAGCGTCGCCCCCAGCCCCCTGGCCGCGAACACCTCCGCCGCCGCCGCGAGCACCCGCTCCAGATTCCCCCGCGCGTCGCTCCGCAACTGCCCCTGATCCGCCATACCACCAGGCTATCCGATGCCCCCGCCCACCCCCTCCCGCCGCGCCGGAATCCCTCTTCCGCTTCCCGCTCGCGAGCATCCGTCGCCATGGCGGAGGGACGAAGGGGCAACAGCGGAGGAACAACCGGGAAGGCGATGGAGGGTCGATGGCAGGCAAACCAGAAGCATCGCCCCAAGCCAGCCCATGAACACGCCCCACGACATCCGACCGACATACACAGCACCAGCCCGCCAAACAACGCGACTGACACCCCTCCCCAGCCACCCCCCAACCGCCACCGGACCATCAAACGCCACCAGCCAACCCAGCCACCCACCTAGCGTGACCACCAGACGCCACCACCCAACCCGCCAAACAACGCGACTGACCCCTTCCCCGGCCACCCCCAACCGCCACCGGACCATCAAACGCAACCAGCCAACCCAGCCACCCACCTAGCCGGACCACCAGACGCCACCACCCAACCCGCCAAACAACGCAACTGACACCCCTCCCCAACCGCCACCAAACCGCCGCCCAACCACCAAACGCCACCACCCAACCCACCAAACAACGCGACCGACACCCCACCCAGCCACCCCCCCAACCGCCACCGAACCACCAAACGCCACCACCCAACCCAGCCACCCACCTAGGGTGACCACGGTCTCGGGTGGCAAGGCTGCGACGGCCCCTGCAATCTCTGACACAGATCCGGCCGTCGTAGCCGCGGCAGCGGCGTCCCCAACCCACCAATCTTCACAGCAACACGTCTGCGCCCCGCCGCCCCCACATCAAACCCCCACCCCACGTCAGAACGGCGGCTCCTCCACCGGCTCCGGCCGCGTCACATACCTCTGCCCCCACCGAGTATCAATCGTCGTCGTCCCATCATCGGCGATGCCGATCTTCGCGTCAGTGGCGTGCTTGTACCGATGATGCCGCCGATCCAACGGCCCCAGATTCGTCCCCGTGCTCTTCCCCTCCGGCCACGCCACCGCATGATCGATATCGCACGACCTAGACGGATGCGAACAACACGGCATCACACACGTCCGATGCCGGGCACGGATGAACCGATCCACCTCCGCCGTCGGCCGATAGACCCCCGGGCTGTACTCCACCAACCGACCAGCCTCATCAGTCAACAACCGGTGAAACACCGTCCCCGGCTCCGCCATCAAATCCCGCACCACCTCCGCCGGAATCACCTGCCCGGTATCCAACTGCCCCGGCCGCTCATCGACACCGAGTAGCGCCGTGATCGGCACCGTGACCTGGATCAACGTCTTCGACCCGGCGCTCTTGGGCTCCTGCAACACCAACGACGCCAACACATCCGCCCGCACCGCGTCCATCGACCGGCCGTTCTTCGCCTCCCGACGGGCCAAGTGGTCGATCTTGGCGTACATCGCCCTGGCGACCTCCACCGGCAGCTCCGACTTCAACACCGCCATACCATCCTCAGTGTCATACACCACGACATCGCGCCCCCGACGCCGCTGCGCACACCGCCGGGCAAACCCAGTCGGATCCGCCCGCTGCAACCGGCCCTGCACCGACCGGCGAAGCTGCTGACAACACCGCCCCTCCGCCGTCTCCAACGTCCGCGCAACAGCCTTCTGAGCGACCTCAAGACTGTAATGCTCAGTGGGATCAACCAGACCATGAGCGGACCACTCACTGATCACCCCAGCCTCCATCGCATCCAGCACCCCAGGAAAGTCCCTGGCCACAAGGGTCGCGAAGTCGACGAGGCTGGAAGCGTTGGTGAACGACAGTTGCAGAGCCATGGCGATGTCATGGACGGCCCACTCGTCGACGTTGAGCTCGGAGATCAACCGCAACCGCTCGGCCTGGAGGCGACGAATGATCCGTTCCAGTTCGATCAAACGAGCGAGTTTCTCTTCCACACCAGCGATTCTACCCGCCCCGCAAGATCGAACTCGAACCACGAATGGGTGAAACCCACTGGGGCACAAGGGAAGGAGAGAGTTCTTAGGGCTGTCACAAGAATGCCGAGAAGGATGGCGGCCATGACGACGCAACGGATACCGCGCACGGCGGTGGCGCGGCCCAGGGTGAGCTTCACCTGGGCGGATGTGTTCGGACCGCTGGCGATCGGCACGGTGGTCGTGGCGGTGTTCATCTGGCTGTACCAGGAGGGTCTGGCCAGTCTGACCACAGTGGACACTGGCCTGGGCTCGCTGGCCTCATTGACGGGAGTGGTGGCGTCGGACCTGATGCTGCTGCAAGTGGTGATGCTGGCCCGAATCCCGCAGGTGGAACTGGCCTGGGGCCACGACCTGCTGGCCCGACGGCACAAGCTGCTGGCCTACTGGTCGTTCTGGCTGATGATGGCGCACATCCTGCTGTTCACGGCCCAGCGCCTCGGCCGCGTGGGCGGCTGGGACGGCGCGGTGATGTACGAGCTCTACATCCACGAGTCCTGGCTGCTGGCGGCGACGGTGGGCACGATCATGCTGATCGGCGTGGTGATCACGTCGATCCGGGCGGCCCGGCGCAAGCTGCGCTACGAGTCCTGGCATCTGCTGCACCTGTACTCGTACCTGGGATTGGCCCTGGCCCTGCCGCACCAGATCGTGGACGGGGCGGACTTCCACCGCACCTGGGTGATCGTCTACTGGTGGACGCTGTACGCGGTGGGCCTGGCGCTGATCATCTGGTGCCGGATCGGAATCCCTTGGCGGCGCTCGACAAAGCACCAGATCCGGGTGGCGGGCGTGACGCACGAGGCCCCAGGAGTGGTCTCGGTGCACATGCGGGGCAGGGATCTCACGAAGCTGCGCACGCGATCGGGGCAGTTCTTCATCTGGCGCTTCAAGGACGGTCCAGGATGGACGCGGGGAACCCCGTACACGATATCGGCCGCGCCGGATGACCGGAACCTGAGAGTGACGATCCGCGAAGCGGGGCCGAAAACGGCCAGGGCAAAGCATCTCAAGCCCGGCACGAAGGTCTACATCGAAGGTCCATACGGGACGATGACCGAGCAGCGCCGCACCCACCCGAGGATGCTGATGATGGCGGCGGGCGTGGGCATCACGCCGATCCGGGCGCTGCTGGAGGACACCCGCTACGCGCCGGGCGAGGCGGTGCTGCTCTACCGCTACACCGATCACCACGACGCGGTGCTGGCCGGGGAGATCGACGAGCTGGCCCGCATGCGCGGGGTCGAGGTCCGGCACCTGGTGGGCCCGCGCCGGCACGACGGCAGCTGGATTCCCACCGCGACAAGGCTTTCCGACGCGGACGCGCTCAAGCAGCTGGTCCCGGACGTCGCCGACTGCGACATCTTCGTCTGCGGCCCGACGCCGTGGATGAAGTCGGTGGAACGGGCCGCGACCGCCGCCGGCGCCAGCCGCAAGCAGATCCACACCGAAGACTTCGCCTGGTGAAAGGGAAAACCATGAAGAAGATCACCGTCTGGCTGACGGCCACGGCCGCCGCGATCGCCCTGGTCATCGGCTACCAGCTCAACGTGGCCGGGGTCGGCGGCAAGGAGGGGGACGGCGGCGACCCCCCGGCGGCCGCGACCGCGCCGGCCGACCCCTCGGCAACCGGAACGGCGACCGGAACCCCGGCCCCGACCAGCACCGCCAAGTCCGATTCGGACGGTGCGAACACCGACCATACCGGCAAACCCGGCGAGAACAAGTAGCCTGTGGGCATGGTGTCCCGCACCCCGCCGGACGTCCTGGTCGTCGACGACGACCGGGGCGTCCGCGAGGCGTTGCGCCGAGGGCTGGCGCTGGAGAACTTCACGGTGCGCGAGGCGGCCGATGGGGCCGCCGCGTGCGCGGAGATCGCGGCCCGGCCGCCGGCGGTCGTGGTGCTCGACGTGGCGATGCCGGGCATGAGCGGCATCGAGGTGATGCGCCGGCTGCGGGCCGAGGGCTGGACCCTGCCGGTGTGCATGCTGTCGGCCCGGGACGAGGTGGACGACCGGGTCGCGGGCCTGGCCGCCGGGGCGGACGACTACGTGGTCAAGCCGTTCTCGGTGGCCGAGCTGGCGGCCCGGCTGCACGCCATGGTCCGCCTGCACGAGCGCCGTGACGACGCGGTGGTCACGGTCGGCGAGCTCGTCGTTGACCCGGCCCGCCGGCTGGCCACCCGCGACGGCCGGGACCTGGAATTGACGGCGCGGGAGTTCGACCTGCTGCTGGTGCTGGCCCGGCACGCCGGCCAGGTGCTGAGCCGGGTGCAGCTGCTGGAGCGGGTGTGGGGCTACACGTGGGAGGTGGACACCAACGTGGTGGACGTTTTTGTCGGGTACCTGCGCCGAAAACTGGAGGCCGGCGGCCTTCGCCGGCTGCTGCACACGGTTCGGGGCGTCGGCTTCGTGCTGAAGCCGTGAAGCTGCGAACGCAGCTGGCCCTGGGGGTGGCGCTGGTCGCGCTGGTGGTCATCGGCCTGGCCGGGTTGGTGATCGCGCTGCGGATCCAGCAGCAGGACCTGACCCAGGTCGACCAGGACCTGTCGACGCGGGTGGCCAAGGTCGGGGTGGACGCCTGCAAGGCCGGCAGCGAGGACCGGTCGAAGCTGGCCGCCGGCAGCCAGACGCTGGTGCGGGTGCTGTCCAACGGCTCGGTGATCGCCTGGTACGGTGACGTCCCGAGCGGCACGATTCCCGCGCCCACGCTCGGTTTCAGCACCGTGCCCATCGGCGAGGACTGGTGGCGCTCCTACGCCGAGAACGTGCCGTGCGGACAGGTGCAGGTCCTGGAGAGCCTGGCGCCGGTGGACGAACGGCTGGCCGCCAACGCCCAGGTGATCGCCGGGGTGGCCGGGGTTGCGATGGTGTTGGTGTGCCTCGGGGTTTGGCTGGTCGCCGGGCTCGTTCTCTCGCCCCTGCAACGACTTCGGGCCGGGGCCGCGCGCATCCGCACCGGGCACGACCTGGAGCACCGTCTGCCGCCCGTCCGCCGGCCGCAGGAGGTCGCCGAGCTGTCGGCGACCCTGAACGAGATGCTGGACGGGTTGCGCACCAGCATGCTGGCCACCCGCCGGTTCACCGCCGACGCCGGGCATGAGCTGCGAACTCCGTTGGCCAGCCTGGGAATCGACCTGGAGAGCCTGCGGCGCAATCCCGACCTGTCGGCGGAGCAGCGGGCCGCCATGCTGGCCGCGATGACCCGGGAACACTCGAGGGTCGTGGAACTGTTGGAGGGCCTGCAAACCCTGGCCCGTGGCGACGCCGGCGCGCTGCCCACCCGCGTCCCGGTGGACCTGGGCGAGCTTGTCGGCAACTGTGTCACACAGGCCCGGCGACGGCATCCCGCCACGGATTTCCACCTCAGCGCCACCCCAGGGCCGATGGTCGACGGCTGGCCCGAGGGGCTGCGGCTGGCGGTCGACAACCTGCTCGACAACGCGGCCGTGCATGGCGCGCTCAGGGTCGACGTCACCCTCACTGCGAACACCATTTCCGTGTCAGACAACGGTCCTGGCATCCCGGCCGAGCTCCGTGACGACATGAAACGGCGGTTCGTGCGGGGGCCCGAGACCAGGGCCGTCGGCTCCGGTCTCGGGCTCGCGCTGGTGGATCAGCAGGCTTGCCTGCACGGCGGCGTGTTCACGCTCGACCGGTCGGACGCCGGTGGCCTGAAGGCCACGATCACCCTGTCTACAGCTGGGGAATGATGTAGGCGCAGGCGTTCTTGGCCGCCGCCCACGCGTCGTCGGCGACGCCCGGCGGCTTGGTCGGGCCGCCGCCGGGGAACTGCGGCCCGGTCGGCCGGGGTGCGTTCGGGTCGGGCGGCGGGATGCTCGGCACGCCGGACGGCACCGGCATGCCCTGCTTCTGGAGACAGGAAATGTAGTCGGCGTAGGCGTCCTTGCCGTCCACCCGGGCAGGCGGCGCAGAAGGCGCCGAGCCGCACGCGGCGGCGAACAGCGCCATTCCGGATATCGTCACCACGATTGCTCGCATGGGCCCAGTGTGGTGGCGGTTCTTGTGACAATCCTAAGACCTAAGAGGACGGATAGCGCACGCCGGTCAGCCCCGGCACGATCACCTTGGCCGGATCCCAGTCGGCCTCGGCCAGCGCCGCGACGGCTAGGTCGACGACCGCGCCGGACAGCAGCTGGCGGGGATCCTCCAGCACCACGCGCAGCCGGGTGACCAGGGAGTGCATGTCCTCGGGCGAGTGCACCACGGGCATCTCGCTGACCTCGGTGACGGCCGGGTCGCTGACGTCGGGGAACCGGACGCCCTCGGGGGAGTAGCGCGGGTAGCCGGCGAACATGAGCTCGCCGAGTTCCACAGTGGCCCGGGTGCTGCACCAGATGGCCCGCAGCTCGTGCTCCAGGGCGGCCACCTCGGACAGGTCGCCGTCGCGCGGGGTGGCGAACACCGGCGCGTGCGGCGCGATGTACATGCGCTCCAACGGAAGTTGGTGCCCGGAGGTGCCGAGGACCATGGTGGCCACGCTGCTGGTGTTCCAGGTGACGCCGGCAGTGGTGCGGCCCTGCCGGCCGGCGATCAGCACCATGGTCCGCGACCAGTCGAGGTTCTGGGACCGCAGCCAGCGGCCGATCCGGAAGCTGATGTCCATGCCGGCCAGGAAGAACGTCGCGACCATCATGTGGTTGATCGGCACCGGGCCGCCGTCGAGGTAGTCGTCGCGCAGCGTCTCGGCGGTGAGGTACTCCTCGTCGGCCAGCGCCTTCTCCAGGTAGCGGGCGGTCGCCACGCAGGTGTAGTCGATCATGTCGGCGATCTCGTGCTCCCGCCCGCGAAACGCCTCGACCTGGATCAGGTCGCGCCACAGCTCGGCGCTGTTGGCGGTGCGGGACCGGCTCACCTCGGCCAGCAGCCGCTCGGCGTCGGGACGCCACACGTCGTCGCCGAGGCGGGTCCGCAGGTGCACAAGGCTGGCCACCGCCGGGCCGAGATGGGACACGCCGGTCAGTTCCTTGAAACCCTTGGGCGACAGGCGATATCCCTCGACCACGGGCGGCCGGCCGCCGCCGGGATAGAGTGCGAAGTCGGCGCCGGTGGCCACTAGCAGCGGGGCGTCCCTGGTGTGCTCGGCATACGAACGCCCCAGGTGCCGGCCGATGGCTTCGGCGTCCCGGGTGTAGGTCGTGAACAACTTGACCAGCTGCGGATCCTCATACATGTCAACGGCTCTCGAGTCGGTAGATCACTGTCTCGGCCGCGAAGCGGACGTCGGCGGTCAGCGAGTTCGACACCGCGACCAGCGGTCCGTCCACATCGGGCAACACCGCGGCGTCGGTGCCGCCGGTGGTCGGGAACTCGGCGACGACCACGAGTTTGCCGTTCTGCCACTGGTAGAGCTGCGAGTTCAGGGCCGTGGTCGGCTCGGTCCGCGGTCCCTGGATGAAGTTGACCCGCAGGATGTGCGGGAAGTGCACGGCGAACTCCCGGGCGCCCAGCCCGTCGAGGACGTCGTGTTCGACGAACCGGTCGCCGTCCCAGCGCAGCAGCCGCGACGGGCTCTCGATGCAGGCGACCAGCAGGTAGTCCTCGTCGTCGGCGTGGAAGGTGGCGAAGGCGCGGCCGTGCCGGTCGGCGAGGTCCTGGTGCGGCACGAACTTGGCGCCGTCCCAGCGGTAGAGGCGAGAGGGGTCGACGTGGTCGGCGTGGGCCAGGAAGTCGTGGCCGCCGACCGAGAAGTGGTGCCAGTTGTACGCCCACTGCGAGGGAATCTCCTGGAACGGCACAAAGGCATCACCGTCCCACTCGAAGATCACCGAGGGCCGGTTGCGGTCGACGGTGGCCGGCGTGGCCACCCCCTGGGCCAACGCGAGGAAGTGCCGCCCGTCCTGGATGAAGTGCCGCCACTGCTTGGCCGCGAAGGTGGAAACCCGTTGGAACGGAACGAAAGCCGATCCGTCCCATTCGTACACGATGGACTCGGTCTCGTACTCGTACGGTCCCTGCCCGTGGCGAATGCTGGCGGTGGCCAGGAAGGCCCGGTCGCCGACGCGGAAGAACTCGGCGTCCTCGCCGCCCGGGGCCGGCACCCGCTGGAACGGCTCGTAGCCGTCGGCGTTTCGGCGCAGGATCAGCAGATCGGTGTCGCTGTCGCCGCCGTTCATGCTCGGCTCCCGGCCCGGCACGTCGTAGGCCAGCTGCGGAATCGCCAGCAGGGACAGGCCATCCACGTCGAACGGCTCCACGGCCCGTGCGCCGGAGGTGGGGATCCGGGACCACTCGGTGAGGCGGGCTGCGCACATGCGCTCCAGTACAGACCTCCGCTCCGGCCGCCGGCAAGTTAGCCGACGTAACGAAGGTCAACGCTGAGCGTAAATCACCGTGACGGCTGTCCGCCGGGTAGCTCAGCGGCGACGGCCCGTACGGCGGAGATCACCGCGGCCAGTCGGGGGGACAGGTGCTCGCCGTCGCGAGCCACGAGAACGTTGTGCCGCACGGTGTCCAGGCCGGTGATGCGCAGCCGGGAGACCTGGCCCTCGCCCGCGGCCGGGGTCAGCTCGGGGGCGACGGTGACGCCCCAGCCCATGCTGACCAGGCCGAGGGCGGTGCCCACGTCGTCGACCGTCGCGGCGACGCGGGGCTGGAAGCCGGCGATGGCGCACATGCTGGACACGAGCCGGCCCAGCGCGCTGTCCGGGATCATCACCCACGAGGCGTCGCGCAGCTGGTCCATGGTGCAGCTGACCGCGTCGGCCAGCGGGTGGCCGCTGGACACGCACAGCCGCAGCGGGTCGTGGCCGAGCACCCACTCGCGCAGCCCGGCGGCCGTCCGCCCGTGCGAGTCGCCGTACCGGGAGATGATGACCATGTCGAGCTGGTCGCGCCGGACCGACTCGGGGCCGGCCTCGTCGGTGGTGCTGGCCAGCCGCATCTCGATCTCGGGGAAGCGTCGCCGCACGTCGGTCAGCGCGCGGCTCATGATCTTGGGGCCTTCCCGGAACGGGACGCCGATCCGCAGCAGCCCGGCGACCTCGGTGTCGGCCCCGGCCAGCGTCGCCTCGGCGGCACGCATCTCGACCAGGATGCGCTCGGCGTGATCCACCAGCACCCGGCCCATGGGCGTCAGGGTGACGCGGTTGCCGGCCCGGTTGACCAGCGCCGTGCCGGCCTCCGCCTCCAGGGCGGTGAGCTGCTGGGACACCGCCGACCTGGTGTATTGCAGCGCGCGGCCGGCCGCGGCGATCGAGCCCTCGGCGGCGACGGCCCGCAGCATGATGAGTTTCCGGACGTCGAGCACGCGTCACATCCTCTTACGCTGGATGCGTCCGATAGTAACGTCAATTTACTTGAGGGCACCAGTCCGGTCTCGCTGTACTCGCTCCGGGGCGTCGACTTCCCGAAGGAGCAGACCGTGAGGCCAGCCTTCGCGCACACGCTGCCGATGCGTGCCGCCGAGACCAACACCAAGCCGTCGTTCGCCATGCCGGCCGGCAGCTGCGACACGCATTTCCACGTGTTCGAGCGCGGCTACCCGCACATTCCCGAGCCCCTCTACACCTTCCCCGACGCCACGCTGGGGCAGTACCGGCTCGTGCTCGACTGGCTGGGCATCGAACGGGCGGTGCTGGTGCAGCCCACCTACTACGGCACCGACAACCGGCTGCTGTTGGACGTGCTCGAGGCCGAGCCGAAGCGGTTGCGGGCCGTGGCGCAGGTCGAGGACGACATCACCGACGAGGAGCTGGACGAGTTCCACGAGGCCGGCGTGCGGGCCATCCGGCTGGACCTGTTCGCCCGCGCCGACTGGTCGGTCGGGGACCTGATCTCCTACATCTGCGCCGTCGCCGCCCGCACCCGGCCGCGCGGCTGGCATCTCCAGTTCTACAGTCCCGGCACCGTCGTCCGGTCGCTGCTGCCGTTCCTGGCCAGTTTCGAGGACGTCTTCGTGATCGACCACATGGGCTACATGAAGGAGTCCGACGGCCTGACCCGCTTCGACTTCGACCGCCTGCTGACCGTCATGGACGGCGGCCGCTGCTACATCAAGCTGTCCGGGCCGTACCGGGTCGCCGGCGACAAACCGCTGTCCAGCATCGCCTCCCTGGGCCGGGCCCTGGTCGCCGCGCGGCCCGACCGGCTGATTTGGGGCTCCGACTGGCCGCACCTGCCCAACGGCCAGCGGGACACCGGCGAACTACTCGACCTGCTGGCCGACTGGGCCCCCGCCGAGGCCACCCGCCGCCAGATCCTGGTCGACAACCCGGCCCGCCTCTTCTTCGCCGACTGACCGCCCCGCCCACGCGTCCCACCTCCCACCCCCTCTTCTCTCCTCACCTCTCGCCCCTCTCTCACCCCCACCTCTTGCGCCACATGTGGACCACATTCGCCTCCAGAAGTCGAATGTGTGCCACATGTGGCGAAAAGGGGAGGAGTGGGGAGCGTCGGGGGTGGGGAGCGTCGGGAGGGGAGTCGGGAGTGGAGAGGGTGGGAGAGGGTCGCCCTTGACTTTTGGTCGACGACCAAGTTGACTAGAAATTGGTCGGCGACCAAATCTGGAGGGAGGTGGGCGGCCATGCGGGTGTTGATCTCGGGGGCGAGTGTCGCAGGGCCGGTGCTGGCGTTCTGGCTGGTGCGGCACGGGGCGTCGGTCACGGTCGTGGAGCAGGCGCCGAGCCTGCGCATGGGCGGCCAGCTGGTGGACCTGAGGGGCAAGGCGTCGCACGAGATCCTGAAGAGGGCCGGCCTGACCGAGGCGGTCCGGGCGGCGAGCGAGGCGGCGGAGGGCCTGTCGCTGGTGGGCAGGGACGGCCGCCGGCAGGCGACGGTGCGGTCGAGCGAGTTCGGCGGCAACGGCCCGGTGGCGGAGATCGAGATCCTGCGCGGCAACCTCTCCGAGGTCTTCTACGAGCAGACCCGCGAGGACGTCGAGTACGTCTTCGGCGACCGGATCGCCGGCCTGGACGACCGTGAGGACGGCGTCCACGTCACCTTCGAGCGCGGTCCGGCCAGGGTGTTCGACGCGGTGGTCGGGGCCGACGGCCTGCACTCGGGGGTGCGCCGCCTGCTGTTCGGCGACGAGAAACCGTTGCGGCACCTGGACATGTACCTGTCGTTCTGGACGGCGAAGAACCACCTCGGCCTGAAGGGCTGGACGGAGGTGTACTCGGAGCCGGGGCGGACCGTGCTGATGCGGGCGATCCGCGACAACACCGCGGTGATGGCCGCGGCGGCGTTCGTGTCGCCGGCCTTCCAGTACGACTACCGGGACCTCGGCGCGCTGAAGACGGTGGTGCGGTCCCGCCTGGCCGGCATGGGCTGGGAGGCCGACCGGCTGCTGGCGCAGATGGACGACGCCGGCGACTTCTACTTCGACTCGGCCAGCCAGGTCCTCCTGCCGTCCTGGTCGAAGGGACGGATCGGCCTGGTCGGCGACGCCGGCTACTGCGCGTCCCCGTTGTCCGGCCACGGCACGACCATGGCGCTGGTCGGCGCCTACGTGCTGGCCGGCGAGCTGGCCCGCGCCGACGGCGATGTCGCCGCCGGATTCCGGGCCTACGAGACGCGGCTGCGGCCGTGGATCGAGCAGATCCAGCGGTTCGCCGAGGGCAACGGCGTGTCCATGGCCCCCAAGACCGGGCTGGGGATCTTCGCCCGCCGCGCGGCGCTGCGGCTGGTGGAGCTGCTGCCGAAGGTCAATCTGCCGCGGGCCGGCACGGGCCGGCTGTCCGACGGCTTCCAGCTGCCCGACTACGAAAGGAAAACACCGTGACCGTGGAGCGACTCAACCCGGCGACGATGCCGCCGCCGGTGGACGACACCAAGTACAGCCACGTGGCCATCGGGCGCGGTTCGGCGGTGGTGGCGATCGCCGGCCAGATCGCCAACGACGCCAACGGAGACGTGGTCGGCATCGGCGACTACGAGGCGCAGGCCGAGCAGGCGTTCCGCAACTTCGCGGCCGCGCTGGCCGCGGCCGGGGCCGGCCCGGACGACCTGATCAAGAACACCATCCACGTGGTCGGGCACCGGCCCGAGCTGACCGAGTCGATCTTCGCCGCCGGGCGGCGGGCGTTCGGCGGGAACTGGCCGCGTTCGGCCAGCACCTACCTCGGGGTCGCGGCGCTGGGACACCCCGACTGGCTGATCGAGATCGACGGCATCGCCGTCATCTCCTGAACAGACACCGTCTGAAAGGACAACACAATGGCCAAGACATGGTTCATCACCGGCGCGTCCAAGGGCTTCGGTCGCGAGTGGACGGAGGCCGCGCTGGAGCGGGGCGACCGGGTGGCCGCGACCAGCCGCAGCGCCGGCGCGTTCGAGGACCTGGTCCGCGACTACGGCGACGCCATCCTGCCGATCGAACTGGAGGTCACCGACCGGGAGGCGGTGATCAAGGCGGTGCAGCGGGCGGTCGACCACTTCGGCACGCTGGACGTCGTGGTCAACAACGCCGGCTACGGCCTGTTCGGCATGGTCGAGGAGGTCAGCGAGCAGCAGGCCCGCGAGCAGGTCGAGGTCAACCTGTTCGGCGCGCTGTGGGTGACGCAGGCGGCGATCCCGTTCATGCGCCGCCAGGGCTCGGGCCACATCATCCAGGTGTCCTCGATCGCCGGCGTGTTCTCCCTGCCGGGGTTGGGGATCTACCACGCATCCAAGTACGGCCTGGAGGGCTTCACCAACAGCCTGGCCGCCGAGGTGAAGGGCTTCGGCATCAAGGTCACGCTGGTGGAGCCGGCCGGCTACGCCACCGACTGGGCCGGGCCGTCGGCGGTGCGGGCCGAGCAGCTGCCGGAGTACGACGAGTTCCGCGCGGCCATGGCCCGCCCGTCGGGCAAGCGCGGCGACCCGCACGCCACCCGGGCGGCGATCCTGACCGTGGTCGACGCGGCCGAGCCGCCGCACCGGATCTTCTTCGGCCAGGGCGCGCTGCCGGTGATCACCAAGGAGTACGAGGGCCGGCTGGCCGAGTGGCGGCAGTGGGACGAGGTGTCCCAGGCCGCGTTCGGCTGAGTTGTACCCTGACCAAGACGAGAGAAGGGGTGACCCGAGTGCGCTGGACCCAGGACGACGTGATCTCCGCCGCGTTCGCCACGCTCGAGCAGGAGGGGCTCGAGGGGCTGTCGCTGCGGGGAGTCGCGCGGGCGCTCGGGGCGCACCTGAACTCGGTCAGCTGGTACGTGAAGACCAAGGCCAGCCTGATCGAGAAGATGGCCGACACCATCGTCGGCTCGGTCAACGTGCGGGACCTGCCGGCCGATCCGCTCCAGCAGGTGCGCACGGTCATCGGCCGGTACCGGCGGGCCATGCTCAGCCACCGGGACGGCGGCCGGCTGGTCGCCGGCACCTACACCTCCGGCGACCGCACGCTGCGGGTGGCCGAGGTGATCGTCGGCGGCCTGCTGGCCGCCGACTACACCGAGGAGGAGGCGGCCCGGCTGTGTTGGGCGCTGGTCTACTTCACCCTCGGCCTCACCCAGGAGCAGCAGACCCCGCCGCCGGCCGGCAAGGAGCCGGACACGACATGGGAGTCGTATCCGGCCCTGGCCAAGGTCGGTAAGAGCCTGTTGGTGCACGACTCCTACGACCTGCGCTTCGACTACGGCGTGGCCCGTCTGCTGGGGCTCTAGGAGGCCGGCCCCCAGTTCCGGTTGCTGGTGCGGAACTGGTTCGGCGACGCCAGCGGCACGGTCAAGGTCGCACTCCGCACGGTGTACACGCCGCCGGCGAGGGCGGCTCGTTCCTGCGGGGTCGGGGCGATCTGGAGATGGAAGTCTGCCGGCGGCTGGCCGGTCAGCACCACCTGAAGCCGTTGGCCCGGCCGGATTTCCGTGAAGTTGGCCAGCAGCGGGATGTCGTAGCGGGTGAGCCGGCCGACCTCCACCGGCTGCTGGCTGGCCCGGGTGAACGGGTGGCTCGGGTGCAGCAGTGCGCCGCCGGCGCCGTACCAGCTGCTCGACGGGTCGAGTTTTCGTTGGCTGCCAAGGAGTATCCCGTCGGCCTGCTTGACGACGGAGCCGTCGGCGGCGAGCACGTTGAGCGTCGCCGACAGCTCCACCTCGGGGGCGGTCGAGGTCGCGTAGACGGTCAGTGTGGACGGGCCGTCGAGCACGCCGGTCAGCGGCGGGGTGGTGTAGGTCAGCGAGCCGGAGGCCTGGGCCAGCGTGCCGGCGGTGTCGAAGCGGAACGACCGGGCGCTCGGCGACGGCGGCCAGGCGGCGGTGTCGACCCAGCGGTCGGTGGCGTTTTCGAAGAGGTGCAAGGGGGTTCGCGTGTCGGCCATGCCGGTGCGCGCGCCCTTGAGCCAGGTGTCGAACCACTCCAACCGGATCGATTGCAGCGAGGCCTCGGTGACGTGCTCGCCGTGCGTCCACGGGCCGACGATCGCCTGGTAGCGGCCGGTGACCGGCTGGCCGGCGGTGATCGGCGCGGTCAGCGGCCGGTGGAAGTAGGCGTTCTGCGCGGCCACATAGGCGCCGAGATTGCCGCCGGGGAACAGGTCCTGCCAGCCGGCCTCGGTCAGCGCCGGCACGCCGTTGGCCACGATCCGCGGCATCAGCTGCTGCACGTCGAGGTCGCGCCAGTACTCGTTGTCGTACGCCCGCGGGCCGCCGTTCGCCTGCTGGGCAACGGTGACCGACTGCGGATCGGTGGCGGGGTCGTCCTCGGGGCCGCGCGGTTCGGCCCGGCTGATGCCGGCGATGAAGGTGGTCGGAATGCCGCCGTAGGCGGTGAGATCGTCGTAGAAGTCGGAATCCGTGCAGAACGGCGTGATCGCCTTGAGCGCGGAGTCCCGCCCGACCGCGGCGGCGGTGAACCACTGGTCGACGCCGAGATACGAGCAGCCGTCCAGACCGACCCGGCCGTTCGAGCCGGGCAGCGTGTGCGCCGCCCAGTCCACCAGCTCGGCCCCGTCCCGGCCCTGCCGCTCCCCGAACCAGTCCAGCTGCCCGCCCGACGCGCCGGTGCCGCGAACGGCCGAGGCCACGTAGACATAGCCGCGCTGGACGAAGTACGTCCCGGTCGCCGCCGGGTCGGAACGCCCGGCGCCGTAAGGGTTCTGGGTCAGCAGCACGGGGAACTCGCCGGCCGCCCGCGCCCCCGTCGCCGGGTCGGTGGGGTAGACCACCTCGACCGAGATCCGCACGCCGTCGTCCATCCGCACCGTGGTGACCGTCGGGGCGCTGACCCCGTACGTCGCTGGCTCCGGCTGCCACCCGGCCGGCGCGGCCGGTGCGACGCCGGCCGTCAGCAGGGTGACGAGGCCCGCGAGGGCCGCTGCTCTCATCACAGTCTCCCAAGATCGCGGAATAACTGTTCCGGATCGTAACGACCGCTGACTGAGGGTGCTGTCAGCTCTCCGGAAGCGTCAAGTTGGTGATCTTGACCGGGCTGGCGACCCTCGTAGACGTGGATGCTCAGGTCGCGGGGCGAGGCGGGGGAGGCCGGTCGGGGAAATCCCGTACGGACCGAACCGGCCGGGCGGTCGATCGGGCAGCCGATGTCGGACTTTTGTCTCTCGAGTTGTTTCGGCCCCGATTGGGTGCATCTTTTTCGGGGCCTGCTGCGTATCTCGCTCGCCAGGGTTTAGCCTTGAAAGTATCGGTTCGGTTTGTTCTGGGGGAACGGAACCTGTGATGACTCGAAGCCATCTGATGGCGCGTGGTCGCGACCGCGAGCTCACGGCGCTGCTCGGCGGGCAGTGGCGCGACGGCCGGCACGGCCGGCTCGTGGTGCTGCGTGGACCGGCCGGGATCGGCGTCAGCACGATGTTGTCGGCGGCCCGGCGGGCCCTGCGGGCCGAGGCCGTGTCGGTTGTCACCGCTGGTGACGGCCACGGCGTGGCCGCGGTCGTCGCCGGGTTGTGCGACGAATTCGAACACGTCGGCGGGCTCGACGCGGTGCGCCGCCTGCGGGAAGTCATTGGCCGGCCGGGCGCGATGCCGCGCATTGCCGTCGAGCTGGGTTGTGTGTTCGATCGGATTGCCCGGAACGGCCCGGTCGTTTTTCTGGCCGATAACGCTCAATCAATTCCCGCCGCGGTTGTGCGGGCCGTTCGCCGGCCCGGCTGCCTGGTGATCGCCGGCTGCCACGACGGGGCGGCCGATCTGCTGGCGCTGGCCGACGACGTGATCGAACTGGGGCCGCTGCCCGACGAGGTGGTCGGGGCGATCCTGGACCGGCAGCTGGCGCAGCCGCTGGACGACGGGCTGACCGCCGCGCTGCGGACGGCGCTGGGCCCGTGGTTCGGCAATCCCGGCACGGCCACGGACACCCTGCGGGCGCTGGCGGATCGGCTGGTCGAGCACCGCGGCCGGATGTGCCTGCGGGATCCGGACAATCCCATCGTGCTGCCAGCCGACCACGAGCTCCTGGCCGCCATGGGGCGGATGGGCGCGCTGGCCGGGCGGCTGACCGCGGTGGTCGCGGCCCGCGGCGAGCTGGACGTGGACGAGCTGCCGCCGCTGCTGGCGGTGCTCGGCGGCGACATGGCTGCCTGCGGCCGGACGCTCGACCTGCTGGTCGAGGCCGGTGTGCTGGTGGCCGACGGGTTCCGGGTGCGGCCGGCCTGCCCGGCGCTGGCCGCCGCCGTCCTGGCGCTGGCCGACGACGTGCACGCCGTGCTGGCGGCCACGGACTCCTCGCCGGCGGCGCTGGCCACGCACTTTCAGCACGTGGATCACGGCCCGGCCGACGCCTCATGGCTGATCGACCTGGCCCGCGACGTGGAGCCGCTCAACCGGGCCGGGGCGCTACGCCACTATGTGACGGCGTTGCGGTTCGGGTGGCCGGGCGCTGCGGTGCTGGACCGCGTGCTGGCGCTGACCGTGCGAACCGGTTGGTACGACTGGGTACACCGGATCGACGACACCTGGCCGAGGCCGAGCGACCTCCCGGCGGTGACCCAGGCCGGCCTGTACGCGGTGTCCTGGCTGGCGACCGTCCACACCGGACGGTCGCTGTCCCCGGCGGCATGCGCCTGGTTCGACCTGACCGCGCAGACCCGAAGCGAGGTGTGCTCGATCGGCGACGCCGCCAGCCGGCTCCAGCTGATCTCCAGCGCCGAGATGGAGCTGGTGCGGCTGGCCATGGAGGGCGACGCCGAGGCCTGCCGGGCCCGGTGCGGCGACCGGCCGGAGTTCACCGAGCTGGTGACCGCCGGCCGCCTCGGCGACATCGCGTCCGTGCTGGAAATCGTGCTGGGGGAGCGGTACCAGGTCCCCCAGCACGGTCCGGCGACCGTCTACCAGCGGCTGCTGACCGGCTACCTGGACGGCGACTGGGCCACCGCCCTGTCCTCGGCCCGTGAGCTGGAACTGCACGGCGCGCCCTCGGCGCGGGCGCTGGCGTTCGGCCGGATCATCGCCTCCGAGGTGTGCCTGCTGCGGGACGAGATCGACGCGGCCGAGCAGTGGCTGGCCGACGTGACGCCCGACCGGGACAACGAGGCGCTGCACTACTACGCCCAGGTCGACATCCGGTGGCGCAACGGCGATCTGGCCGGGCAGGAGCGGCGGCACGACGACGTCTCGGTCGGGCTCGGCTGGCTGATGGGGCGGGCCGAACAGGTAGGCCTGCGGCCCAAGCTGCTCAACCAGTTCCAGGCGCGGGGCCTGGCCCCGCCGCACGCGCCGCTGCGGGAGGACTTCACCGCGACGGAGCTGGAGGTGATCGCCATGGTCCGGCAGGGCCGCACCAACCAGCAGATCGCCTCCGCGCTGGGCGTGCGCCCGAAGACCGTGGAGATCTACCTGACCCGGCTGCTGGCCAAGACCGGCACCCGGTCCCGGGTGGAGCTGATCGCCGCCAGCCTCAGCGCTTAGCAGTCGAGCTCGCCGGTCAGCTGAGCGTTGGCGAGCTCGGCCCGGGACTGGTAGCCGATGCGCTGGAACAGGCGGCTGAGCCGGCCCTCCACGCTCTTCTCGGTGGTCTCCAGCAGGGACGCGACCTCGCGGTTGGTCAGCCCCTCGGCCACCAGGCGGGCCAGCAGCCGCTCGTTCTCCAGCACGGTCTCCTGGCGCCCGGGCACGGTCACCCGCTGGGCCCGCATGAGCGTGCGCAGCAGCGCGCGCGGCACCAACGCGCCGAGTTCCCCGTACAGCTCGTACGCCTCCAGCAGCAGGTTCCGGTCGCCGAGGCCGTAACCGCAGACCACGGAGAGCGTGCCGGCGAGCTCGGGCAGCTGGTCCCGCCGCCGGGCCAGCCGCATGGCCTCGGCGGCCGCGTCGACGTCCCGCAGCACCGCGATGCGGCCCATCAGCAGGTTGCGGCGGGCGCGGCCGGTGCCGGCGAGCTCGGCGTCGTGCACGAGGTCCAGCAGGCAACGCCGGGCCGCGTCGGTGGCCCCGACGGACAGGTCGAGCTCGATCAGCCGCCAGCGCAGCTCGTCCACGCCGACGACCAGCTGGTGCCGGGCGGCGTACTCGATGCCGTCGGTCAGCACCTGCCGGGCCCGCGCCGGATCGCCGAGCAGGCGGGCCAGATCCGCGTCCGGCCCGGCCAGCAGGTGCTCCAGCGACGCCGGCTCGGCCCGGGCCATGGCCAGCATCCGGCGGGCCCGGTTGGGCAGGCCGCGGGCGATGAGGATGCCGGTCAGGTGCTGGTGGGCGGCGACCCGGGCCCCGGTGGTGGTGGTCGTGTCCGGGCCGGCCAGCGCCGGCCGGCCCAGCTCCAGCGCCTCGTCCCAGCGGCCGGACAGGCTGGCGTGGGTCATCCGGTTCAGCGGATTGAGCTGGCCCGTGGTCAGGCCGTTCTCGGCCAGCACCCGGCGGGCGGTGCCGAGTTCGCCGTACAGCAGCCACACCCAGTTCCACGTCGCCGCCACGAGGACCTTGTGCCGCGGCTCCTGCCACAGGGCCAGCCGCGGCGCGTGTTTGCAGTCGAGCTCGAAGTCCGCCCAGCGCCCCAGAAGCCCGGCGCCGGAGCTGAGCATCAGCCCCATCGACGCCGTCGTCGCGCCGGTCGACAGCCAGTCGGACCGGAAGGCGGACAACAGGTCGTGGGCCTCGGCCGACCGGTCCAGCAGGGCCAGCGCGGCGGCCCGGGCCACCAGCTGGTTCGTCTCGCCGCCCGGGGCCGAGCGCCAGCCGGTCTCGGCGAACTCCCGCAGCGGCTCCTGGCCGACGCTGAGTTGCAGGCCGACCAGTTCGATGATGGTCAGTTCCAGCAGCGCCCCGGTCGGATGGTGGTCCACGTCGCGGGTCAGCGCGATCCGGGCGTTGGCCACCGCGCCGGCCGAATCGCCGGCAATCGTGCAGCCCGCCGCCTGCCGGTACGTCGCCTGCGCGCGCTGGTCGGGATCGGTGCTGCGCTCGGCGGCCGCCCCCAGCCAGCGGACGGACGCCGCGGGCTCGGTGACCAGATGCGTGCTGCCGCCGTCCAGCAGCTCCTCGGCCGCCCGCGCCGGGTCGACCAGCCGGCCGGCGGAGACGAGGCGGTCCAGCCGGTAGCGGTGATCGGGACTGTGCGCACTGCCCTGCCAGATCGCCGTCACGGCCAGCGCCGACAGGCTGCGCGCGTCGTACGGGCCGAGGCACGACAGCAGCGCCGCCGCCAGCAGGGGAGCGCGGAACCGCCAGGGGCCTTCGAGCAGCAACCCCTCCGCCCGCAGCGCGGTGAGCACGGCCAGCACCTGCTGTTCGTCGGCCTCGATCGCCTCGGCGACCAGCCCGACGGCGGCGTCGCCGAGCGGGTGGAACACGGCAAGGGCCTTGCCGATCTCCCACACCAGCGGGTCGTCCCGCTGGAACTGGCGCAGCACGGGGCTGTCGGCCGGCAGCACCGGGGACTGGTCGGGCGGCACCAGATAGGCGTGCTGGTCGATGATCCTCAACGCCCCGGAGCCGCGGTGCCCGGCCACCGCCGCGAGCACGAGGGCGGGAATGCCACGGCAGTCCCGGTGCACGGCGGCGCGCAGGTCTCGTGACGGCAGCGCCTGCAACGTGCGGGTCAGCAGCAGCTCGGTTTCCTTGCGGCGCAAGGGACGCAGCCGCACCTCGGGGAAGGAGGCCTGGACGGTCGTCGGCGTGCGGTGGGCGCAGACCACGCGGATCCCGGTCTCGGGCATCGACTCGGCGACGGCCAGCACCGTCTCCAGCGACTGCGGGTCGAGCCACTGGGTATCGTCGATCAGCACGGCCAGCGGGCGGCCGGCGCCGGCCAGCGCGAGCAGCAGCTGGGCCAGCTGGGCCTTGGCCAGCACCGGCCGGGTGTCGGCGTTGGCGGCGGGCAGCCACTGCCGGCGCAGGCCCAGCAGTTCGTTGCCCAGCCGCAGCAGACCGGCCCGGGGCTGGGCGTGTTCGGGCTCGGTGAGCCGGAAGTCGACGACCGTGACGTTGCGCCTGAGCAGCTCGGCGCGCGCCGCCGCCAGCAGCGCGCTGCGGCCGATGCCGGCCGGGCCGGTGACGAGCGTGATCGGCGCGGTCGACGCGAGCACCTCGGCCAGCGCCTCGTCGCGACCGACCAGCCGTGGCCCGTCTGATCGGGGTGTCGGCATCAGTGCCGCCGGCCCGAGGAAGACGACACGTGCGTGTTCGGCCACGAACGGTTCACCCGTCCAGTATGGCCACGTCGCTGACGCCGGTCGGCACGGGCGGCCGGTGGATCGGGCACGCTCAGAGCAGGCCGCTGCGCATCGCGTACCCCACGGCGTGCGCCCGGTTGCGCAGCCGCAGCCGCGCGTTGATCTCCGAGAGCACATTCTTGATGGTGCGCTCGGAGTACGACAGCTTGCCGGCGATCTCGTTGGTGTCAAAGCCTTCCGACACCAGCCGCAGCACGTCGGTCTCGCGCGCCGACAGCGTCGACAGCGCGACGCCGCCCGGATCCAGCGACGACCGGGACAGCTGCCCGACGTGATCCAGCAGCTGCCCGAGCACGTCGCCGGGCAGCACGCCCTCGCCCTTCGACACCGCGGTGATCACCGACACCAGCCGGTCCCCGGTGGCCTCGGCGCGGCGGATCACCGCCGCCACCCCGCACTCGATGGCCGTGCGCAGCGCCGGCGGCTCGAACCGGCCGACCACCAGCGCCGTCCGGGATGCCTTGCCGTGCCGCAACCTGCGCAGCAGCCGCACCGTGTCGTCGCCGATCTGGTCGACCACCACGAGCGTCACCGCGGCCCGGTTCTCCTCGCCCGGGGCCACCAGCTCCACCTCCGGCCGCGGCCGGAGCTGGTGGGCGATCCCGGCCCGCAGCACCGGGTCTTCCGCGTAGGTCGCCACCGTGACCCTGACTCCCATGATCCGCTTTCCTCCCTGTGGGCCATCGCCCGCGTACGACCCCGACCTCCCGCGCCGACTGTGATCAGCCAAGCATCGGGAGCGGCCCGGTCGCCATGGTCGCGGACCAGCGGTGGGGGTTTCCCCCACGAAGGCCGGGCTCGGCCGTTCGGGTGAGTCGAGCATCCACAAAGGACGGCACACGCGCGGGCCGACGAGGTCGCGAGTGCGGTCGCGTTCCTCGCCGGCCTGGCCGGTGACGGCGGCTCGGATTCAGCGGGTGGCGGCGTCCAGCGCGGCCCGGATCACCTCGGTGGAGGCCGGGGTGGCCTTCGCGGTGGCGAGATCCGTGGAGCCGCCGGAGTACGGCGGGCCGTACACGGGGGTGCCGGGCTGGGAGCGCCAGCTGTCGGCGAGCGTGCCGTAGGCGACGGCGTCGTAGCCGAGCAGGTCCAGCAGTTCGGCGGCGTGGGCGACGGCGGCCTGGTCGTCGCCGGCGATCGGCAGGGCGCTCCGGTCGGACGCGCCCTTCGGACGGCCGAGGGCGGCCAGGTGCTCGAAGTAGATGTTGTTGAACGCCTTGACCACGTTGGCCTCGGGCAGATGGGCCTGGAGCAGCTGGGAGTCCGTGCTCGCGCCCTCCTTGAGCGCCGGGATGTCGCCGTCGCGGTCCGGGTAGTAGTTGCCGGTGTCGATCACCGTCTTGCCGGCCAGCGGGGCCACCGGCACCTGGTCGACGGCCCGCAGCGGAATGGTCACCACCACCCAGTCGCCGGCCGCCGCGGCCTGCTCGGCCGTGCCCGCCCTGGCCAGCGGGCCGAGGTCGGCGACCAGGTCCGCGAGGGTCTCCGGGCCGCGCGAGTTGCTCAGCACCACGTCCAGGCCGGCGTCCACGGCCAGCCGGGCCAACGCGCCGCCGATGTTGCCACTGCCGATCAGTCCAAGAGTCGCCATACCTCGGTCAAGTGCCGGCCCCGGCGAGGTATTCCGGTGTGGCGGGATTTCGCGCATGGTGAACGGGCCGGTGGTGGGGACGGGCTCGATCGCCGGCCGTGTCGCGCCGAAGCTGGTCAGTGGCCGTGGAAAGCCTCGGCCAGCCACCATGAGCCGCCGTCGTCGGTGATCTTCGCGTCGATCACCAGCGGCGCGTCCCTCGGCCCGTCGAGCCAGTCGCGCACGGGTTTGAGGTCGGCGACCGTCCGCACGGTCAGCCCCGTGCAGCCGAATCCGCGGGCGATGGCGGCGATGTCGGTGGGAGGGAAGCGAACCGTGGCGTGGTCGCCGTCGAAGTGGTGCACCTCCGCGCCGTAGGCGGCGTCGTTGTAGACGACCACCACCAGCGGCAAACCCAGGCGCACGGCCGTTTCCAGCTCGCCGGCGGCCATGTGGAAGCCGCCGTCGCCGAGCGCAGCCACCGGCAGCCGGCCCGGCTGGGCGACGGCGGCGCCGATGGCCGTGGCCAGGCCGAGGCCGATGGACTGGAACGCCTGGGTGAAGCAGAACCCGAACTCGTCGGGCACGCCCAGGTAGGCGCTGGGATAGCCCATGAAGTTGCCGGAGTCCACGGCGACGATCCGCTCGGCCGGCAGAATCCGGTCCAGCTCAAGGGAAAGCGTGCGCGGGTCGATCTGGTCGGCGGTGGACTCGTCGGTGAAGTCGGCGGCCGACCAGCGGGCGCGGGCGGCGATGCGTTCCCGGAGTTCGGGGGAGCGGTAGCCGGTTTTCCGGCCGAGACCGGCCTGCACGGCCCGGGCCGTGACCGCGGCGTCGCCGATGACACCGACGTCGATCTTCCGGTGTGCGCCCAACGCGGCCTCGTCCAGGTCGACCTGGGCCAGCCGGGCGTCGGGGCCGAGCAGCCGGCCGTGCCGGGTCGTCCAGCGGTTGAGGGCGCAGCCCCAGCCGACGACCAGGTCCGCGCCCCGGATGAGCTCGGCGGTCAGCGGGGAGGAGAAGCCGCCGGAAATGCCCAGGGACCAAGGATGATCGTGGAACAGTCCATTGGCGACGGCCGAGGTGGCCAGCAGCGCGCCGGCGGTCGCGGCCAGATCGGCCAGTTCGGCCGCGGCCCCGCGAGCGCCCCGGCCGGCGATGAACACCGGTCGTTCGGCGTCGGCGACGAGGGCGGTCAATGCCGTGACATCGGGCGTCGAGGCGGTCGGAAGTTCCGGTGTCGCAACGGGTTCGAAGGCGGGGACCGGCATCGCCTGGACGTCAAGCGGCAGGTTGAGCACCACCGTGCGGCGTTCGAGCAGCGCTGTCCGGTAGGCGCGGACCGTGTCGGCGACGGCCGTCTCCGGGCTGTGCACCCGCTCGGGGATCGCGCCGACCGCGCGGACGAGTGCGTCCTGGTCGATGCGGAAGTTGTTGAGGGGATCGGAGTCCGGCGTGTCCGCGGTGAGCACGAGCAGCGGCGTCCGGCTCTTGGCCGCCTCGCCGATGCCGGTGACGGCGTTGGTCAGGCCGCAACCCTGGTGCGTGGTGACGATCCCGACCCGGTTGCCCATGCGGGCGCAGGCGTCGGCCGCGGTGGCGGCGCAGCCCTCGTGCCGGGTGGCGTGGAAGGGCACACCGCCGGCCCGCAGCGCATTGGTGACGTGGAAGTTCCCGCTGCCCACCACCCCGAACGCCGGACCGGCCCCCAGCTGCGCCAGCACCCGGCCCACCGCATCGGCGACGATCATGACCGCTCCACCAGGGCGTAGACCCGGGCCGGACTGCCCGAGCCGCCGACGATCGGCAACGGCGACACCACGATCACGCTCCCGGTCGGCGGCAGCAGCGCCAGGTTCCGCAGTTGCGTCAGCCCGCACTTGCCGGCGCCGAGGATCCGGTCGTGGCACGGGAACATCGGCTCCATGCCGGCGGCCTGGCCCGCGTCCGTGCCGACGGTCTCCACGCCGAAGCCGGCGATCGCGGACTCGGCCAGCCACTGCGCGCACTCCGCCGACACGCCCGGGGTGTGCGTGTCGTTGAGGAAATCGTTCTGGTCGCCGGAACGCGCGTCCCATCCGGTGCGGTACAGCAGCCAGCCGCCGTCCGGCAGCGGGCCGTGCTCGTGCTCCCAGGCCTTGATGTCGTCCACTTCGAGCAGAAAGTCCGGATTCTCGGCGACCTTGGCCGAGGCGTCCAGCACCGCCGCCGGCGCGACGAACGTGCCCAGCGGAATCTGGTCGACGCTGGCCCCGTCCCGGCCCGACAGCCAGTGGTTCGGGGCGTCGACGTGCGTGCCGACGTGCTCGCCGGTGTGGATGTCGTTCCAGTACCAGCGGGGGCCGCGGTCGTCGTAGCGGCTGATCTCCTCCAATCGGAAACTGGCCGTGTTGGCGAACGGCGGCGGCAGCGTCAACACCGGTGTGCTCGCCGAGAGCGGGGCCGTCAGGTCGAGGACCTCGACGGCGCCGGTCCGCAACGCGGACAGCAGGCCGGCCAGCACGGGCATGGGAACCTCCTTGACTGGGAACATTCGGATCCTCTCCTAACCTTGCACCCATGACCACTGCCAACCCGTCCGACCTGGCGGCCTACCGCAGAGCCGTGCAGGCGACGGTGCGCCGCGCGGCCGACGACTTCCGCCGGCTCGCCGACGCCCTGGACGCCGCGGCGACCGAGGTCGACCGGGGCGCGGGGCCGCATCCCGCGTCCGACCTGGCCCGCACCGTGATCCAGCAGATCCAGGCGGCCGGGGCGATCGTCGACTACGCCGGGCTGTTGCGGGCCGCCGCCGACCACGACGCGTTGATGGCCGGTTTCACCGGTTTGTCCGCCCCGCCGGTGGTGGCGTCCGGGACGTCGAGTCGGGTGCCGCGGCGGGCGCCGGCGCCCGCCGCCGCTGCGCCGGTCGTGTCGGTCACGCCGAACACGTTGTGGGTGGATGAGGGGCGGTTCCTGTGGGTCACGGGGATCAGCGGCAAGGGCACCGCCGTGGAATGCTGGGCGTGGCGGGACCAGACCAACGTCCGGCTGCGGCCCACCACCGTGCCCGCTGACCAGTTCGACGGCGGATACCGGCTGGCCGACGAGCAGGAGTACCGGCGGGCGGCGCAGATCATCGCCGCGCTGCGCGGGGCCGGGGTGGACGTGTCGGCGATGCGGCCGCTGCTGGAGTACGCCAAGAAGTCGTGATCGAGGACAGTAGTTGTCCTCGATTGGTCGTAGCGTCCCGGGCATGAACTGGAACCAACTGCTCATCGACCAGGCCGACTGGCACTGGCAGAACCAGCTGCGGCCGCGACTCGAAGGCCTCACCGACGCCGAGTACCGGTGGGAGCCGGTCGCCGGGGCGTGGAACGTGCGGCCGCGGGGGAGCGGCGCGACGAGCATGGCCGCCGGGAGCGGGGATTTTGTCGTCGACTGGGAGTATCCCGAGCCCGACCCCGCCCCCGTGACCACCATCGCCTGGCGCATCGGGCACATCGTCGTCGGCGTCCTCGGCATGCGGGTCGCGTCGCATTTCGGCGGTCCGGCCATGGACTACTTCAGCCACGACTACCCCGGCGACGCCGCCACCGCGTTGGCCCAGCTCGATGCCGGCTACAAGGCGTGGATCGACGGGGTGCGAACCGTGGACCTGACGGTCAAATGCGGCCCGGCGGAAGGGCCGTTCGCCGAGTACACGATGGCGGAGCTGGTGCTGCACATCAACCGTGAACTGTTGCACCACGGGGCGGAGATATCGCTGCTGCGGGATTTGTACCGGTGGCGGTAGCGCCGTTCAGCCCGGCCCAGAAGCCGAGATCGTGCTCCTGGGCGAAATCCCCGAAGACGTGCGAGCAGGCAGCCGGCGCCCGATTGCCTGCCGGCGGCGTGTCGCAGGCGACCAGGGACATCATCTCGCCCGGCGCCGGCCGGTACCTCGGCCAGGCCGGCCCGCCGACGCCGTTCGGGTCGCCCGAGGCGGCGAACCGGCCCCAGTAACCGATCATCTGCCGGGACAGCTCCAGCTGGTCGTCGTCGTAGGGCAGCGTCTGGCCCAGGTAGTCCCAGAGGTAGCCGAGATCGTCGTTGTGGACCGCGCCGCCGAACGGGTAGTCGCGGGCCGGCGGCCCGGCCTGCTGGGCGAGGAAGAGCGAGACGTAGTGCGGGGTGTCGCTCTCGGCGAACTCGTAGGCGTAGGTGGGAACCCACTTCGACAGCGTGGCCATGAGCTGCTGCCGGGCGTACATGCTGGAGCCGTTCTGCGCGGCCGACCAGGCCTGGCCCGGCGTCGGGTACGCGCTCAGCGGATACTCGGCCAGCACCTTGTCGGCGTTGGCGCCGTAGGCCGCGCGCACGGACGCCTCGTACTGCGCGGCGGTCATGGGGGCGCCGAGGTAGTCGTACGCCTGGAAGGTGAACAGGCTGCGTTCGGCGTCGGTCTGACCGATCAGCACCGGGACGCGGTTGAAGTCGCCGGTCTGGATGACCGCGCCCGGGTCGGCCGGGAAGGCGGCGCCGCCCATGGAGGGAGCGACCGGGGCCTTCTGTTGCGCGGCAAGCAGATCCGCGGCGGGCGCGGCCCGTAGACAGGCCAGCACGTCCACTGCGCCGCCGCAGCCGACGGCCTGCGCGAAGGCCTCGCTCTGCGCCTGGCCGGTTGCCGCGGGCAGCAGGCTACAGCCACCGCCGCTCATCAGGACCGCGCGCGAGAACAGCCCCTTCGCGGTGGGCGAGGCGAGTTGGTTGCACACGGCCCCGGCGCCGGCCGACTGGCCGAGCAGGGTCACGTTCGCCGGGTCGCCGCCGAAGCCGGCGATGTTGGCGTGCACCCAGCGCAGCGCGGCCTGCTGGTCGAGAAACCCGTAGTTGCCGCCGACGAGCGGGGGCAGGTTGAGCGTGCCGAGCACGCCCAGGCGGTAGTTGACGGTGACGACCACCGCGCCGGTCTGCTCGACGAACTCGCGCGGGTTGTAGTCCTGACCGGCCCCGTTGACCAGGCCGCCGCCGTGGATCCAGACCAGCACGGGCGTCCGCGCGGGCGCGTTGTCGGGGGCGTAGACGTTGAGGGACAGGCAATCCTCGGTGGTGACCGCCTTCTCGTAGCCGGGATCCCAGGTGCTGTTCTGCGCGCACCGGTCGCCGAAGGCGGTGGCGTCGCGCACACCTGACCAGGCCGGGACCGGGCGCGGCGGCTGCCAGCGATTCGCGCCGGACGGATCGGCCGCGTAGGGAATGCCCAGCCATTGTGTGTAGCCGGTGCCCTGGACGCCGCGGACCTTGCCGGCGGCGGTCCGCACAATGGTCGGGCTTTCGTGGATTCCGGACGCCGAATACGGGGCGGCGGCCGGGAACACCAGGCCCACAACGCCGGCGACGGCCAGCAGGGCGGTCGTTTTCACTCGATTCCCCAGAGTTTATCGGTGAATTGTGTCGTGTGGTGGAAACGTAACAGCGGAACCTGTCGCCCAGCTGTTGTCGGCCGCCGGTTGCCTGCGCGGACACTTCGACGCGCACTTTCGGACACACCCCGGCCATTGCCGCGTAGATACCGCGTAGATGCGGCCATGATCGTATAGGGCGACTACTGGACGTCCGTGAAGGAGCAAGGGGATATGTCCGTACCCCTGTATGTCTGTCCTGAGCCGGAGTCGGCGCGTCGGACCGTGGTGGCGGTGGTGTCGCCGGAGGCGGACCAGCGTCAGCGAGTGTGGGCCCTGCTGGCGGGCCCGGAAGTGGTGCGAGGCGACAACCCGCGCACGGCGGACGTGGTGCTGGCGGTGGCGGCGACGGTCACCGACGAGTTCATCGAGGACCTGACGGCGGCCTGGCGGGCGGCGGAGAACCCGGAGCAGGCGATCGTGCTGGCCACGGACGCGGTCCGGGAGGGCCAGCTGCCGGCGATCTTCGGGGCGGGGGTGGCGGGCATCGTGCACATCCGGGACCTCAACGCCCGCACCGTGCACGGCATCGTGCACGCGGTGGCCACCGGCCAGGCGCTGCTGCCGAGCCGGATCACCCGCTGGCTGATCGAGGAGCAGCGCATGCTGCAGCGCAACATGATGGCCCCGGTCGAGGTGCAGCCCAACGGCCTGACCAGCCGCGAGGTGGACGTGCTGCGGCTGGTGGCGGAGGGCATGGACACCTCCTACATCGCCACCAAGATGAACTACTCGGAGCGGACGATCAAGAAGGTGCTGGCCGACCTGATGCGCCGGCTGGACCTGCGCAACCGGGCCCACGCGGTGTCCTACGCGCTACGGCGTGGCGCTTTCTGACTCGACGCCGAGCCGGAAGTGGACGGCGATCGACTCGCGCTCCTCGTCGGTGAGGGTGGCGGTCAGCACGTCGTAGCGGGCCCGGAGTTCCTCGGACCGCGCGGTGTTGCCGAGCCGGGCGTGCACGTCGACGAGCCGGCGGAGCACCCCGGCCTGGTCGGTGAAGCTGTTGGTCCTGGTGTGCAGGCTCAGCGCCTGCTCCAGCGTGTCGGCGGCGAGCTGCGGCTCGCCGGCGACGAGATAGGAGATGCCGAGCGTGCCCAGCGCCTCGCCAAGGCCGTAGAGGTCCGCGACGGTCTCGAAGATCGCGACGCTCTCCCGGCCGAGGACGATGGCCCTGGCCGCGTGGCCGGTCAGCATCTCGTACCAGGCGGCGGCGTTGAGGCTGCCCGCCAGCCCCGGTTTCCAGTCCAGGTCCCGGAAGATCGCCACCGCCTCGCGGGTCAGCGCCAGCGCGCCGAGGTCGTCGCCCTGCAACTCCACGATCCACGAGTGCTGGCGCTTGCAGTAGGCCTCCTCCATGTGGTCGCCGGTGGACTCGAAGAAGTCGGTCGCCGCCTTGATGTGCGTCTCGGCGGCGGCGTAGTCCTTGAGCAGGGTCCACGCCCGGGCCAGGCCGCGATGGGCGTACGCGACGCCGACGGGCTCGCCAGCCAGCTCCGCGGCCTTGAGCGCGGTGGTCTGCACGGCCAGGCTGTCCCGCCAGTGGCCCTGGCGGTCCTGGAAGTGCCGGATGCACCAGGCCAGCCGCCACGCCGTCGCGGGGTGCCCGTGCCGGCACGCCTGCTCGATGAGCTCCAGCACGGTGGTGTACCGCTCGGACAGCCAGTCGAAGGCGGCCTTGTAGTCGGTGAACGTGTCCGGCTCGGGGGCCAGGGGCTCGGGCGCGCGAAACGGCGGCAGGTGGTGGTTCTTGGAGAACATGGCCGCCACGCTGGACGTCGACCGCAGGTAGTAGTCGAGCAGCCGGGAGAACGCCGGCTTCGCGTCCTCCTCGTGCTTGGCCAGCTCCTCCGCCGCGGCCGCGCGGATCAGGTCGTGCCAGCTGTAGCGCCGCGGCCCGGGCTGTTCGATCAGGTGCGCGCCGATCAGCTCCTCGACCAGCGGCGCGACCACGGATCGCTTGGCGCCGAACAGGTTCGCGGCGACGGCCAGGTCGAACGCCATGCCGGGGTGCAGCGACAGCATCCGGAACAGGCGGGCCGCCTCCGGGGACAGCGCGATGTACGACCAGGAGATCACCGACCGCACGTCCAGGTCGGGATCGGGGCTGGCGAAGGCGTCCAGCGAGCTGTGCGCGTCGGCGAGCTCGTCGACGATGCCGGCCAGCGGCAGGCGGGGCCGCAGCGCCGCGCGGGCGGCGGTGATCGCCAGGGCCAGCGGCAGCCGCGCGCACTTGGCCACGATCTGCCGGACGGCGGCCGGTTCGGCGTCGACCCGGCGGCTGCCGAGCCGGGCCCGCAGGAACTGCTCGGCGGCCGCCGGCGACAGCAGGTCGAGCTCGATAACGTGCGCACCGGTGGCCATCACCAGCTGGGTCAGCATGGTCCGGGTCGTCACGATCACCGCGCAGCGGGCGTTGCCCGGCAGCAGCGGCAGCACCTGCTGGGAGTCGCGGGCGTTGTCCAGCACGATCAGGCAGCGCTTGCCGGCCATCACGCTCCGGTAGTACGCGGTCTGCGCGGGCAGGTCGTCGGGCACCTGCGCGGTCGGCACGCCCAGTCCCTCCAACAGGGATCGGATCGCGGTGCTCGGCGGCACGGGGGACATGTTGTGGTAGAAGCCCTGGAGGTTGACGAACAGCTGGCCGTCGGGGAAGTCGGCGGCGATCAGGTGCGCGACGTGCACCGCCAGCGTGGTCTTGCCGATGCCGGCGGTGCCGTGGATGAGCGTGACCGGGGCGGCCGCCGCCAGGGCGTCGGCGACCTCGTCGTCACGGCCGCTGAACGCCATCACGTCGCTGGGCAGCTGGGCCGGGATCGGCGTGTACGCCGGCTCGACCGGCTCGGGCGCGTGCAGCAGGGTCGGGTCGGAGCGGAGCACCCGCTCGTGCAGCTCACGCAGCCGCGGGCCGGGGTCGATGCCGAGCTCGTCGGCCAGCCGGCGGCGGATCCGGTCGTAGACCTCCAGCGCCTCGGCCCGCTGGCCCAGCCGGACCAGGGCCAGCATGAGCAGCTCGTGCGAGCGTTCCTGGAACGGGTCGGTGGCGATCAGCTCGTGCAGCGCCGCCACCGTGCGGTCGGCCTGGTCGAGTTCCAGCGCCGCCTCGCACCAGTCCTGCACGGCCGTGAGCCGCTCGCCGGCCAGCCGGGTGCGTCGGTCCTCGAAGTACTCGCCGCACAGCCCGGCGAAGGCGTCGCCGCGCCACAGATCGATCGCCGCACGGAGCCGGTCGGCCCGCTCCCGCGTCGCCTTGTCCGACCTGGCCTCGTCCACCAGCGCCTCGAACCGGCGCAGGTCGATCACGTCCGGCGCGGTGCGCAGCAGGTAGCCCTGGCTCGACGACTCGATGCGCGCGTCGTCCCCGTTCAGGATCTTCCGCAGCCGGTAGACGCACGTGCGCACGGTGCCGTAGGCGCTGCTGGGCTGGCGGTCGCCCCAGATCGCCGCGGCGATCTGCTCCACCGGCGTCGGCGTGCCGGCGTTGAGCGCGAGCACCGCCAGCGTCGCCTGTTGCTGCGGCGGGCCGGACTCGAGGACCTCCGTGCCTAGTTCGACGCGGACCGGGCCGAGCAGGCGGATGGTGAGGGCGGGCGTCATATGTGCTGAACTCCCAGGCCGACCTCGGCTAGTTGGCGTGGCTGGGCAACTGTAGTCCGATCGGACGGGCGTGACGAATTCTCAGGCCACCGGAACCGTCAACAGTGCACGAGAGCACGCGACGCGGTAGTGGACCGGTTCGGGATGCGCCGAGTAGCGCGGATACGCGCCGCCGGACAGTTGCAGGCGCAGTCGGCTGCCGGCGCGAAAACGGTGCGCGCACTGGCCGAGTTCGACCTCGCCCGGCCCGGACAGCCAGGTGAAGGTCTCGGTGACGTTCCACGACCGGCCGCGACTGTCCACTTCGCACAGTCGTGCGAACAGCGGGGCCGTCGTGCCGATGTCGATCCGCAGCCGGGGCGCGCCGACGATCTCGGTGTCGTGGTCGAACGGGGCGGAGGTGAAGACGACGACGTCGGCCCGCTGCTCCAGCTTGGTGTTGTCCTGCCGGCCCGCGCCGGGCGACATGTGCCGTCCCCCGACCGAAGGCGTGGGATCGTCGGGGTTGTAGTCGAACTCGACGGCGCCCTGGCCGGGCGACGCGGTGAGCAGACCGGTCGAGTCCACGCCGTACACCCGGTCGGTGGTGGCCGGCGGCCACGCCGCCAGGGACCGCCACTGGCCGGCCCCGGTGACGTGCACCCGGACCGGGGTTTTACGCCTCGGGGCGGCGCCGGCGATGTGCTGGTCGAACCAGGCCAACGCCTCCGGATCGACGACCCGGGCCGCCTTCACGGCGGTGTCCATGTGCGTCCACGGGCCGATCGTCAGCGCCACGTCGGGATTGTGCTCCCGCAGCCGGCGGTACTGCTCCAGCGTCTGGTCGACGAAGACATCGTGCCAGCCGCCGACCAGCAGCACCGGGATCTTGGTGTCCCGCAGCGCCGACGGGGCCTGGTAGGGCTGCCAGAACGGGTCCTCGATGTCCTTGTGGTCCAACCACTGCGTGAACCAGGGGGCGCCGGCGACCGCCGTCGCCGACCGCGCCCGCAGGGCGGCCGCCACGTGCCGGCGGGCCGCGACGACGGCGCGCATGCCCTGCCGCTGGGCCACCATCGCCGAGCTCCAGCCGAAGAAGTCGCCCAGCGCGAACGAGCCCGTGCCGCGGATGACCCGCCGGAAGTCGTGCGGGCCGACCAGAACGACGGCCGCGCGCAGCTCCGGCGGCGGGTCCTGGAGCAGCGCCCACTGGGCCCAGCCGAGGTAGGAGCCGCCCAGCGTGGCCAGCGTGCCGGTGAACCAGGGCTGCGTCCGCAGCCACGCGACGACGTCCTGGGCGTCGGCCGCCTCCTGGGCGATCGGCCGGAAGTCGCCGGTCGAGCCGCCGGTGCCGCGCACGCTCTGGATCAGCGTGTGATAGCCGCGCGCGGCCAGCATTCGGCCGTGCAGCAGGCTTTCCGGCAGACCACGGGGATACGGGGTGCGGATCAGCACGGTGCCGTAGGCCCGGTCCATCGGGGCGTAGTGATCGGTGACCAGCTCCGCGCCGTCACGGGTGGGCACACGCAGGCCGCGCTGCACGGTGTACGCCGTGCGCGCCGGCGGCAGGCCCAACAGCAGCCGGTGGACCACGCCGAGCGCACGAGCGGACAGGCCGGCCGGCTTGGCCTCGGACATGCGGTGTCCCACCCTTCGGAATAACTGTTCCGTGACAGTATCACCGAGGCGGAGGCCGGCCGCAGTTAGAACTGCTAACGCCGTCGGACGCAAGTCGTAACGCGGACGTCCTTGTCTGTCAACCGAACGGTCGGTCTACTGGGCGACCAGTGTGGACAGTGTAGTCCGGTCCCGGGAGAGGAACCGCCATGGACCCCGCAGTCGCGGTCTCGCAAAGAAACCTGGCCTTGGCGTCAAGACCCTTCTGGCTCACCGCGGTCGCCCTGCTATGGCCGGCCCAGCTGGTCAACATGTCGCAGGCGATCGCCACCGTGGCCCAGGCCCAGGTGGCCCAGACGTTCCACACCACCCAGATCGTCTGGTTCAACGTCGTCTACGCGCTGATCGGCACCCTGCTGCTGCCCTTCGCCGTCAAGCTCAGCGACATGGTCGGCAAGCGCAAGGTGATGCTCGCGCTGGTCCTCATCGGCCTGGTCGGCGACATCATGTGCGCCCTGGCCACCTCCTACGACGTGCTGCTGGTCGGCCGGGCCGTCGCCGCCTTCTACGTGCCGGTCGCCGCCCTGGCGCTGGCCGCCGCCCGCGACGTCGTGCCGGCGGCCAAGCTGCCCGGCATCACCGGCGCCATCGGGGCGGCCCTGGGCGGGGTCGTCGCCGTCGGCCCGCTGATCGCCGGCTGGCTGCTGGACGGCTTCGCCTTCCACGGCGCCATGTGGTTCATCGCCACCTGCACGGTCATCGGGCTGGTGCTGATCGTGACCGTGCTGCCGGAGACGCCCCGGCACGCCGACCGCGGCGGCTTCGACTGGGCCGGCGGCGTGTTGCTGGGCCTGGGCGTGCTCGCGGTGATGTCCGGCATCGGCCGGGGCTCGGACCTGGGCTGGGCCAGCGGCCAGGTGCTCGGCCCGGTCGCGATCGGCCTGCTGGTGCTGGTGGGCTTCGTGTTCGTCGAGCGGCGGGCCCGCAACCCCATCCTGAACCTGTCGATGCTGTCGCGCCGGAAGGTCGCCACCGTGCTGACCGCCTCCTCGCTGATCCAGGGCACCGCGCTGGCCGCGCTCGGCGTCATGACGGTGGTCATTCCGCTGTACCCGAGCATTCCCGGCGTCTCCGACGGGCTGGGCTGGACCGCCGTGCACGGCGCGCTGGTCAACCTGCCGGCCGGCATCGTGATGTTCGTGATCGGCTCGCTCGCGGCCTACGGCTCCCGGCGCTTCGGCAGCCGGACCATCTGGCTGGCGGCGGTGCCGGTGATGATCGTCGGCCTTGTGTTGCAGGCCTTCTTCCACCGCGACGCCACACAGATCATCAGCACCGGCGTGCTGGCCGCGCTGGGAGCCGGCATCGTCTTCGGCTGCACCCCCATCCTGGTGGTGGAATCGGTCTCCACCAAGGAGCAGGCCCAGGCCAGCGGCATGTCGCTGATGATCCTCGGGCTGGTGGCCACCTTCGCCGCGCAGATCACCTTCACCGTGTTGAACGCCAGTTCGACGGTCTCCCAGGGCACCGCCTTCTACCATGAGGACGGTTACCGCAACGCCTATCTGGCCCTGGCCCTGATCGTCGCGATCGGCTTCGCGCTGTCGTTCGTGATGCCCCGCAAGGAGACCCGCTCGGAATGATCGTCGTGGAGTGGCTGGCCTCGTTGCTGCTGGCCGGTTTGCTGGTCCCGTCGGCGCGGGGCAAGCTGGCGCGCGACGAGCGCCAGGTGCTCGGCATGCGGGCGGTGGGCTTTCCCGTGGACAAGCTGTGGCTGCTGGCCGCCGCGGAGTGCGCCGCGGTGGCCGGCCTGGTGGTCGGGTTGTTCTGGTGGCCGGTCCGGGTGGCGGCGGCGGTCGGCCTGATCGGCTACTTCGTCGGGGCGCTGGCCTATCTGCTGCGGGCCCGGGTGCCCAAGGCCGAGCCGTTCGTGTCGGCCGGGGCGTTCCTGCTGCTGACCTGTTTCCTGTGCGGGCTGACGTTTTATGTGCACCTTGGGACACCGTCGTGACCCCCAGGTGCCAGCGGCCCGCGCGGGCCCGGACTTCGCGGCCCGGCCGAACTAGGGTGTCGACACAGATGATCATGACCCCGCATGGTCGTCCGTGAGGAGTACGCGAATGTCCGTGAGACCGAACAACGTCGTGCTGGTGCACGGCGGCTTCGTCGACGGCGCCGGCTGGGAGCAGGTCTACCACCTGCTGCGGCGGCAGGGCTTCGCCGTCAGCGTCGTGCAGCACCCCACGCTGTCGCTGGCCGGCGACGCCGCTGCGACCACCCTGGTCCTCGACAACCTGGACGGCCCGGCCGTGCTGGTCGCCCACTCGTACGGTGGCGCGGTCATCAGCGAGGCCGGCGCCCACGAGAAGGTGGCCGCGCTGGTCTACATCGCCGCCTTCGCCCCGGACAAGGGCGAGTCGGTCAACGATCTGATCGCCGACCCGCCGCCCGGCGCGCCGGTGCCGCCGATCCTGCCTCCGCAGGACGGGTTTCTGTTCCTGGACAAGGAGAAGTTCCACGCCTCGTTCGCGGGCGACGTGGACGAGGACCGGGCCGCCTTCCTCGCCGACGCCCAGGTTCCCTGGGGCGTCGAGGCCCTGGCCGGCGTCATCACCGAGCCGGCATGGCGGCACAAGCCGACCTGGTACCTGGTGACCACCGAGGACCGGATGATCCCGCCGCCGGCCCAGCGCCAGATGGCCGAGCGGGCGGGGGCCGCCGTGGCCGAGGTCGCCGCCAGCCACGCGGTGTACGAGTCCCAGCCGCAGGCGGTCGTCGACCACATTCTCAGGGCCGTCAACGGCTGATCGGCGGCCGGCGGAGGATCCCCCGGTCCTCCGCCGGCTTCCCCATCGGGTAAGGAGATTCGGTGTCCGCAGTGGAGACGGTGCGTGGCCGGGTGGACGGCCGCGCGCTGGGCCGCGTGCTCATGCACGAGCACGTGTTCGTCGTGAACGAGGAGTACCGGCGCAACTATCCGGAGTCCTGGGACGAGGAGGCCCGGTTCGTCGACGCCGTGACCCGGCTGCGGGAGCTGAAGGCCCGCGGCGTCGACACCATCGTCGACCCCACCGTGCTCGGGCTGGGCCGGGACGTCTCCCGGCTCACCCGGATCAACCACCACGTTGACCTCAACATCGTGGTGGCCACCGGGGTCTACACGCTGCGGGACGTGCCGTTCGTGTTCCGGTACCACGGCCCCGGCACGCTGCTGGGCGGGCCCGAGCCGATGGTGGACCTGTTCGTGCGGGACATCACCGAGGGCATCGCCAACACCGGTGTCAAGGCCGCGGTGCTGAAGTGCGCCGTCGAGGACGAGCTCACCCCCGGGGTGGAGCGGGTCATGGTGGCGGTCGCCGAGGCCCACAAGCGCACCGGCGTCCCGATCATGGTGCACACCTCGCCGACGGCCCGGACCGGCTCGGCCGCGCTGGCGGTGTTCCGGCGCGAGGGCGTCCGGCCCGAGGCGCTGTTGCTCAGCCACAGCAACGACACCGCCGACGTCGACTACCTGACGGAGCTGGCCGACAGCGGCGCGTACCTGGGCATGGACCGCTTCGGGGTCGACGTCCTGCTGCCGCACGAGGATCGGGTGAACACGCTCGTCAGCCTGGTGGACAAGGGATTGGCCGACCGGATGGTGCTGTCGCAGGACGCCTCCTGCCACATCGACTGGTTCCCGCCCGGCGCGCGCGAGGCCGCCCTGCCCAACTGGCGCTACACCCACATCCTCGACGACGTGCTGCCGGCGCTGCGGGCGGCGGGGGTGTCCGAACGGGACATCGACCTGATGCTGGTCGACAACCCGAGGCGGATCCTGGCTGGCGCATAGCGCATTCACAGCGCCGGCCCGTTGACACCACCGCGCCGCTGCGGCCATGATGAGTGCACCGAATACATATAGATCTATATGTAGTGCGCCGAGGGAGTCGCGTCATGGCTGGGGTCGTGTTCATCAACTGCTTCGAGGTCCCGGTCGGCCGCGAGGAGGCGTTCCTCGAGCTGTGGGAGCAGGTCGACAGCCACATGCGGCAGCACCCGGGCTTCCAGTGGCGGCGGTTGCACCGCTCGCTGGACGACAACGCCCGGCTGCGGTTCGTCAACGTCGCCGGGTGGGACAGCGCCGAGCAGTCCGACGCGGCCCACGACGAGCACTTCCGCGAGCTGGTGGCCAATCCGGCGTGGCGGGAGTTCCCGTCATCGCCGTCGCTCTACAGCGTCACGCGCGAGGATCACGCGTGAGCGTTCGGGTCGTCGCCAGCCGAGATCTCACCCCGGCCGAGGTGCCGGGGCACTCGTTCCGGATCATCGCCGACGGCGACGCCACCGGCGGCGCCTACAGCCTCACCGAGGCCTCCAGCCCGGTCGGGGCCATGGTGCCGCCGCACGCGCACGACGACGCCGTCGAGTGTTTCTACGTCATGTCGGGCACGTACCGGATGACCGTCAGCGGCCGGGTGCACGAGGCCGAGCCGGGCGGATTCGTCCTGGTGCCCAGGGGATCGCCGCACAACTTCGAGGTGGTCGGAACCGAGCCGGCGCGGGCGGCGGTGCTGTTCGCGCCGGCCGGCTTCGAGTCGGTGTTCCGGTCCATGCCCGAGATCTTCGGCACGCCGGGCGAGCCCGGTCCACTGTGGACGGCGATCAACGCCCGGCACGGCACCCGACTGGTGGAGCCCGGCGACGACATCGGCCGGCCGGTGGTGGTCGCGTCGACCGGCTCGAGCGGGCCGCTGGTCGGGCCGGGAGAGACCGAGACCGCGGTGAGCGTGGGACTGTGGCTAGACCCGACCTACGGCCGGCCGTGGACGATCGAGCCGGGCACGGCCGTGTGGATCATGGAGGGGCGTTACCGGTTCGACGTCCCCGACTGCTCGTACGCCCTGCGGGCGGGCGAGTTCATCGAACTCACCGAGGGCGCGCAGGCCCGGGCACTGGCCAGCGGCAGCCGCGCGCTGTACATCAGAACAGGAGTCGCCCCGACATGACAGCCGCCGTCGACCGAGCCCTCGCCGACCCGACGCTCACCGCCGAAGAGCGGGCCAACCTGGAGTTGGTGCTGCACTTCCGGAGCGTGCCGTTCGCCGAGCGGTCAAAGTACACAGTGGACGGATTCAAGCCGCAGCGCTTCGGCATGGCCAACCTGGCCGAGGTCGCGCCGCCCGGATCGGTCACCTACAACGGGGAGTCCGTGCCCGACCGGGTGGACGAGATCGACGACATCCTCGTGCGCGGCGACCGGGTCTGGGCCCGGTGGACCCTGCGCGGCACGCATCTCGGGGAGCTGCAAGGCATTCCGGCCACCGGGCGGGCGATCGCCGTCACCGAGATCGGCCACTGGCGGGTCGAGGACGGCCTGATCGCCGAGGCCTGGTTCATGGTCGACGAGCTGGCCCTGCTGCGCCAGCTCGGCCGCTGGCCGGGCGCGCAGGACTGACGTGCCCACCGCGTTCGACTCCGTGCAGCTGGGCAGCCGCCGGCTGGGCAACCGGATCGCGATGGCCCCGATGAGCCGCAGCCGCGCGACCGGCCCGCAGGCCCTGCCCAATCCGTCGGCCGCGCTCTACTACCGGCAGCGGGCCTCGGCCGGATTCATTGTCACGGAGGGAATCCAGCCCTCGCCGGCGGCCCGCGGCTATCCGGCCACGCCCGGCCTGCACCTGGCCGAGCAGGTGGCGGCCTGGCACGAGGTGACGGACGCGGTGCACGAGGCCGGCGGGACGATCTACGCGCAGCTCATGCACGCCGGCCGGATCGGGCATCCCAGCCTGCTCCCGGCCGGCGCGCCGCCGGTCGCCCCGTCCCCGATCGCCGCCGACGCCAAGGTGTTCACCCCGGCCGGCCTGCGATCCTGTGTGCTGCCGAGGGAACTCACCGAGGACGGCATCGTCCGCACCATCGCCGACTTCGCGGTGGCCGCGACCAACGCCGTGGCCGCCGGCTTCGACGGCGTGGAGATCCACGGGGCCAACGGTTTCCTGATCCACCAGTTCCTGTCCGACAACGCCAACACCCGGACCGACAGCTGGGCCGACGGCGTGCGGTTCGCGGTCGCGGTGGCCGGGGCGGTGGCGGCCTCGATCGGGTCGCGGCGGGTGGGATTCCAGATCTCGCCCGGCAATCCCCACAACGACATCGTGGAGGCCCACACGCACCGGGTCTACCCGGCGCTGGTGTCCGAACTGGACGGACTCGACCTGGCCTACCTGCATGTCACCGAGGGGCCGGACCGGACCCTGACCTCGCGGCTGCGGTCCCGCTGGTCCTCGGTGTTCGTGCTCAACCCGCACACCCCCGACGGGCGGACCGGGCCCGAGCACCTGGCCCTGATCGAGGACGGGTCGGCCGACCTCGTCTCGTTCGGCAAGCTGTTCCTGGCCAACCCCGACCTGCCCCGGCGGCTGGCCGGCGGCGGCCCCTACACCGAGCCGGATCCGTCCACTTTCTACGGTGGCGGCGATCGCGGCTACGTCGACTATCCGGCGCTGCCGGACTGAAGGCCCCGCTTCGTCTCCCGAAGCACGGTCAGCAGCCGGGCGCGGTCGCGCTCGGCGATTCCGGCCGCGTCGAACGCGGCCGTCAGCCGCCGACGCCACACCGCGCGCAGCGACTCCAGGTCCCGATCTGCCTGTTCTGACGGGAAAAGCCGCACGGCTCGACGGTCGCGCTCGTCGGTCTCCTTGACGATCAGCCCGCGGCGGACCAGCGAGCGCACGGTGGCGCTGACATTGGCCTGGTGCATGCGCGTGCGATCGGTGAGGAAGACGATCCCGCAGCCGGGGAACACCGTCACCAGCCGCAGGACCGTCAACTCCGAGGTCGGCAGGTCGACCAGGCCCGCCTCGCCGGCGGCCCGCAGGTTGAGCACGTCGGCGACCTCGAAAATCAGCTCCGGCAACGCTTCCAGCTCCGCCACCGGATCATTGAATCACACCGTGACGGGGACGTTGCCCCGGAACACCGAGTCCGGGTCGAGGCGGCGCTTGATCTCGCGCAGCCGGGAGTAGGTGGGCTCGGGGTACACGCTGTGGGCGCGATCCGGCTCGGCGTCCAGGAAGTTGATGTAGCCGGCGTCCGAGCCCACCGGGTCGAACGCCTGGTAGGTGTCGCGCACCCAGGCCACGTGCGCGTCGCGGCGGGTGTTGTCGGTCCACGCGCCGACGATGTTGAGGATGTAGGCCGCGTCCCGGTGGGCGAACGCCGTGGCGTTGCGCTCGACCCGCCCGGCCGCCCCGCCCAGCCGCAGGATCTCGATCTGGGAGTGCGGGCCGGGCACGGAGTTGCCGGCCTCCGACAGGGCCTTGATCGCGGTTTCGTCCACTGTGGTCAGATAGCGGGACTTGTTGTAGTTGCCGCGGCCGTGCGGGTGCAGGTCGTCCTGCATGGTCTGCACGGCGGTGTAGGGCATCCGCGTCACCCGGGACGTCAGCGGCCCGCCGGCCCCGACCAGCCAGCGCATCGGGGCCTCGCCGGCCTCCAGGTCGCCCGACCACACCGCGTCGATCATCACCACCGGCCGGCCGACGATCTCCGGCGGCAGGCCGGGAATCGGCGGGGCCAGCCGGGTGATGCAGATGCTGGACATGGCGTCCGGCACGGTGTTCATCGTCTCCACGTAGTGCTCGACGCCGCGGGCCAGGTCGTCGATGGCGAACACCGCCTGTCCGAACAGGACGTCGCGCAGCGGGTGGTTGCCCAGGTCGAACCGGGTCACCACGCCGAAGTTGCCGCCCCCGCCCCGCAACGCCCACAGCAGGTCGGCGTCGTGGTGCTCGCCGGCCTGCACGACGCTGCCGTCGGCGGTGACCACCTCAGCCCCGACGATGTTGTCGCAGGTCAGTCCGAAATTCCGGAAAGTCCAGCCGAATCCGCCGCCCAGGGCCAGGCCGCCGAGGCCGGTGTGCGAGACGACGCCGGCCGGCACCACCACGCCGGCCCGGGCGTTGGCCGTGTCCACGTGCCGAAGCAGGCTGCCGCCGCCGGCGTGGGACACGCCGCCGTCCACCGACACCTCGCAGATGGCCGACAGGTCGATGGTCAAGCCGTTGTCGCAGACGGACAGTCCGGCGACCTGGTGCCCGCCGCCGCGAACCGACAGCGGCACACCGACCTCCCGCGCCGCCAACACCGCCGCCGACACCTCGGAACTGTTGCGGCAGAACGCCACCAGCGCCGGATGCTTGTCCACTGTGCCGTTCCAGACCCGCCGCGCGTCGTCGTAGCCGGCCTCGCCGGGGATGACGGTGTGGCCGCCGAAGGCGTGCCCCAGCGCCGACCGCAGCCTGGCGCCGATACGGTCGTTGTTCATCTGTGCTCCCGATTGTGCTTGTGCCGTCCGGTGAGGGGTCCGCCGAGCCCTCATCCGGAACAGCTGTTCCGCATGGGTCGGGACTCGACGGTCACGTCCGGCAGATGCGACGGGAGCGGGGCAGTGCGGACACCCGGCCTCCATGAAGTAACTGGAACCAGCATCTCCGCTTACTGGATGCCGTGTCAAGGAGTTTCGGGCCGGTTGATCGAGCGGTGATCTAAGCTTAGGCTACCCTAAGTTTGATGGGCTGGAGGGGAGCGAGATGATTCCGAGCGGCATCGACGGCCGGACCTTCCGCGCGGTGACCGGCGGTGGGCGCCAGCACGGCCTGGCTCATCTGGCGGTGCGATGAACAGCCAGATGCTGACCACCCGTGACGGCCGCGGCCTGTACTGCCGGCGGCTCGGGCTTGTCGACGCCACGCCCACGGTGGTGTTCGAGGCCGGCCTGGCCGGGACGTGCTCGTACTGGGCGCCGGTGCAGACATTAGTGGCCAAGTGGGCCCCGACCGTGGCGTATGACCGCAGCGGCCTGGGCCTGAGCGCGCCGGATCCCAAACCGCGCAGCCTGATCCGCATGGCCGAGGACCTCGGCGACGTGCTCGACCAACTCGACGGCCCGTTCGTCCTGGTCGGACACAGCTGGGGCGGGCTGATCGTGCGCCTGGCCGCCGCGGCCGCGCCGGAGCGGATCAAGGGGCTGTTGCTGGTCGATCCGTCCGACGAGTCCTGCGACTGGGCCTTCCGCCGCTCCGTGCGTCGGGCCGAGCAGGTCAGCCAGGCCGCCAGCAGCCTGGCCGCTCGCCTCGGGGTGCTCCATCTCGCTTATGGGTCTCTGCTTGAGGCATTGCCCGAGGACGCGCGGGCGGAGATGCGGGCCAACGCCTTCACCACCGCCGCGATGCGCACCCGTGCCGCCGAGCTGGCCGAGGTGCCCGAGGGCCTCCGCATGATGCGCGACCGCCCGCCGCTGCTCCCGGACATTCCCGTCACGGTCGTCTCCGGCGCTCGTGGCATGACCAAAACCGTTCGGGCGGCGCTGAACGAGGCCCACCAGCACCGGGCCTCGCAGTCGACGCGCGGCCGTCACGTCTACGCCAGCGAGTCCGGCCACATGATCCCCACCGACCAGCCGGCCCTGCTGGCCCAGGAGCTCAAGCGGCTGATCACCTGACCACGCCTGGCTGCGCCGGATCCCGCCCTGCCCAAGGACCTCGCCGCCGAGCAGTGGGCTCTGGTCGAGCGGGCGGGTCGCTGTCAACCCCCAAGGTCTTGGGGAGGCGGGGCCGGGGCGGGACGTCCACGATGAGTCCATGGCGTGGGGAGGGGCGCGGCGGTGGTGCTGGTGATCGGGGCCGTGGCGGCCACCCTGCTGCCCGGCCGGCGAGGATGTCTCGCGAATGGCGCGCACGTGACTGGCCACGGATACTCGATCTTCTGGGATGTCACGTGGGGTGTCCTCCTGCACGCCGCGGGGCTCGGGCTGGACCGTGGGGTGGAGCGGCTGTGGCGATCAAGGTGATCATCTCCGGGGCGGGCGTGGCGGGACTGGCGCTGACGCACTGGCTGGCCCGGGTGGGCGCGACGACGGTGACGGTGGAGAAGGCGTCGGAGTTCCGGCCGGTGGGCCACTACATCTCGCTCAAGGGCAACGGGGTGGAGATGGTCCGCCGGATGGGTGTCGAGCAGTGGTGCGAGCAGCGGGCGGCGCCGCTGGAGGAGCTGCGGATGTTCACGGCGGACGGCCGGTTCATCCGCAACGAGCACACGGCGGCGTTGTCCAAGGCCCTCGGCGGCTACATCCTGTTCCGGCGTGCGGATCTCCAGGAGGCGTTGTACGGCCTGGTGCGCGCGCGGGCGGACATCCGCTTCGGTGTCCACATCGGACAGGTCGAGGCGGGGCCGGACGGGGTGGCGGCTCGGCTCAGCGACGGCACCGTGGAGCATGCGGACCTGCTCGTCGGGGCGGACGGCATCCACTCGCACGTGCGTGGGCTGGTGTTCGGGGACGGGTTCGAGAAACCCTTGGGCGGGCACTACATCACCACCACGCAGCGGATCGATCACGGCCTGCCGCCGGTGATGCACTCGTACCTCAGCGTCGGCAAGATGATGACCCTGTACCCGGTCGCGCCGGACGTGGTGTCGGCCGTGGCCTACGTCGGCGAGGCGGCGGGCGCGCCGCCGCGAGTAGGCGTGCGGGAGTATCTGCTTGACAGCTATGCGGAATTCCCCGACGCTGTGCGCAACGTGGTGAGCGCCATCACTCCCGGGGACTTCGTCTTCTCCGATGTGATCGCGCAGATCGAGATGCCCCGCGCCACCGGGGATCGCTGCGCGCTGGTCGGGGACGCGGCCCACTGCCCGACTTTCCTTTCCGGCATGGGCAGTTCGCTGGCCTTGCAGGACGCGCATGTGCTGGCCGGCTGCCTCGCGCGTGATCCCGGTGACCTGCCGGCCGCGCTCACCCGCTACGAGGCGATGATGGCGCCCATCGCCCGCCGCTACCGGGAGAGCGCCCGCAGCGCGCACGCCCTTTTCCTTACGCAGAGCCGAATCAAGGCCAAGGTGCGCGACATCGGGTTGCGCCTGGCACCGGACCGGGTTTTCGAACGGCAGGCCCGCACGTTCATCGCGGCCGAGCAGCCGCTGGCGGACCTGCCGGTTGGAGGGGGCACATGAAAGACGTCGACTACCTGGTGGTGGGGGCCGGGGCGATGGGGATGGCGTTCGTGGACACGCTGCTGTCCGAGACCGACGCCACCGTGGCGATGATCGACCGCTACCACCAGCCCGGCGGGCACTGGACGGTCGCCTATCCCTACGTGCGGCTGCACCAGCCGTCCGCGTTCTACGGCGTCGGCTCGACCGAGCTGGGCAGCGGCCGCGTCGACGAGGTCGGCTGGAACCGGGGCCTGGCCGAGCTGGCCACCGCTGGCGAGATCTGCGCGTACTTCGATCACGTTATGCAGCAATGGTTCCTGCCGTCCGGGCGGGTCGATTACCATCCGCGCTCGGAGTACGAGGGCGACGGGCGGTTCCGGTCGCTGGTGACGGGGGAGCGGTCCGAGGTCCGGGCCGGCAAGATCGTCGACGCCACGTACATGAACGTTGTCGTGCCGTCCATGCGGCCACCGGCGTTCGAGGTCGCCGAGGGGGTGGCGTGCCTGCCGCCGAACGACCTGACCACGCTGGCGGGGCCGGCCGCGCACTACACCGTCGTTGGCGCGGGCAAGACCGGGGTGGACGCGTGCTTGTGGTTGCTGCGCAACGGAGTTGAGCCCTCGGCGCTGACGTGGATCATGCCTCGGGACGCCTGGTACGTCGACCGCGCCCGCATCCAGCCGGGGGCGGCGATGGCTCGCCGGCGCAACGAGGGGCTGAACGTCCGCAGCGCGGCCATCGCGCAGGCAACGTCCATTGAGGACTTGTTCGATCGGCTGTGCGCCAGCGGGGATCTGCTGCGGCTCTCGGACGAGGTGCGGCCGAGCATGTTCCGCTGCGCCACCGTCACTCAGGCTGAACTGGCGCAGCTTCGGCGAATCGCCGATGTGGTGCGGCTGGGCCGGGTTCGACGTCTTGGTGTCGCCGAGATCGAACTCGATCACGGCACGGCGCCGGCGCGTCCGGGCACCGTCTACGTCGACTGCACCGCCGACGGGCTGGCCTACCGTCCGGCGGTCGACGTCTTCGACGGCGATCGGATCACGCTCCAGTCGATTCCACCTGCCAGCAGGTGTTCAGCGCCGCGCTCATCGGCCACGTCGAGGCGGCGTACCGGGACGAGGCGCTCAAGAACTCCCTGACCAGGCCGGTTCCGCATCCCAACCTCGACACCGACTGGCTGCGCACCGGCATCGCCACCAACCGTCAGCTGGCGCGCTGGGCCGCCGAGCCGGGCATGGTGGAGTGGCTGGCCGGGTCCCGGTTGATGCCGCTGTTCAGCGACGCCGAGGCCGCCCGGGCCATGATGGCGATGCTGCCGGCCATGGTGTCGGCCGAGAACGAGGCGTTGGAGAAGCTGCTGGCCGACGCGTGATCAGCCGGCCAGGGCCGCCACCAGTTCGTCCCGGCTGCTGGCGCCCGTCTTGCGGTACAAGGATTTCAGGTGCTCGTTGACCGTGTGCACGGACAGGTCCAGCTGCCGGGCGATCTGCTTCGGCGCCGACGCCCCGTAGAGGCGGGCCACGACCTCCCGCTCGCGGGCGGTCAGGCCGTACCAGTCGGCGAAGGCCGGCAGCATCCGCTCGCCGGTGGCCGGCTGGAGGACGATCGCCACCTCGTCGCCCAGCAGCTGGGCCTGCAACGCCACCCAGTGTCCGTAACTGGCCGCCGGGCCCACGATCGGCGGCGGCTCCGGCGATGTGCGGGCCCGCAGGGCAAGGAACTTCAGGCCCGCCTCGATCACCCAACTCGGGCCGGCCTTGTCGTCCCACAGCAGGTCCAGCCACTGCCGGGCCTCCGGCGTCGCCACCCGGATCCGGCCGTCCCGGCCCAGCAACGCCACCCCGGCCATCGGCGTCGGCCCCGGCGGCACCAACGGTGCAGCCGTCACATACCGCCGCAGCAGGTCCACCAGCCCCGGGATCAACTCCGCGATCGCCACCGTGTCCTTGTCGCTGAACGGTTTTGTGCCCTCGCCCCGCAGCAGCCCGATCGTGCCCCACACCCCTCGCGGCGTTCGCAGGGCCACCCTCAGCTCGCCGCCCACCCCGTAGTCGTGGAATATGCGACCGCTCGCCACCACCGCCCCCGGCACCGCCTGCCGCTCCAGCACCTCGATCGGGTACGGATCGTCGCCCACCGAGATCCCGTGGTACAGCGCCCGGCCGAAGTCCGGCTCGTATCCGTGGACGAAGCTGAACGACCCCAGGCCGCCGTGCGCGCTCGGACCGTATCCCACCATCCGCAGCCCGTCGTGCCCGACCAGCGGCTTGATCACCGCCGAGACCGCCGCCCCCAACTCGCCCGACGTGAGCCCCGCCACCGGCAGCCCCGCCAGCTCACGCACCACCTGCTCCATGCCGCCACTGTGATCACGTCGCTGCCCGTCGGCAACACGATTGCCCTTTGAGGCGCCCTCACGGCACCGCGAGCAGGATCGTCTCGGTGGGCGGCAGTTCGCCGTCGGCCCGCGCCCGCATGACCATCGTGCCGGCGGCGATCTCGCGCAGGGCAAGGCCCAACTCGGGATCCTGCTGTACGACCGGCTCCCCGGCCAGGCACAGCGCGGCGAACCGGAGCACGATCGCCGCCTGCTCGGTCATCGGGGCCTGGCGGCCGACGATCGGGGCCGCCAGCGCCGCGAGCGCGGCGGCGACCCTGCCGGTCCACGTGGTGCGGGGATCCTCGTGCTCTCGCCGCAACCTGTCGATCACCGCCCAACAGGCCTTGGAGACCTTGTTCTCCATGGCGCTGGGCGATGCCGCGTAGCCGGCGTCGGCGATCCTGGCATGCCGGACGAACTCGTCGGCGAAGGCGCGTTCCACCGACGTGATCTTCGCGTGGCCCCGCAGCAGGTGGCCGAACGACTGGGACAGGACGGTGCCCATGATCTGGTCGGGGCCGAGCGGAGCGTCGACACTCTGGTCGAACGCGAGGACGGTGGCGAGCGTCGGATCGAGCGCGGCGACCAGCTCGTCGGCGATCTCCATGCCCAGCGACAGGGCCTCGGCGCGATCATGCCCGCGCCCGTTCGCGATGGTCTCGACGATGCGCAGAATGTCGATGAACGGCCCCTGCAGTTCCGGGAACCCGACGATGTGCGCCGCCCGGGCGAGCGCCTCGTGGAGCCGGTCCGGCCCGGCGCGCATGGCCGACCGGACTCTGGTCTCGGCCACGTCGGCGCCGACGTCGCTGGTCCGAGCGGCGTTCTCGGCCCGCTCGCGGGCGGTCTTGATGGCGGTCTCGAGCTCGCCGGCCATGTCATGGACCTCGATGATCGTGCGCAGCAGCAGGAGCCGCACCAGATCGGGCATGCGGTCGGCTATGTCGAACCGCACCTGCTGGATGAGCTCCGTGCCGCTGATCGCGTACTGTGCGGTCCGGGCCGAGGACGACCAGAAGAACGGCTCGTCGGCGCTCGGATCCAGCCAGATGCTGCACGCCTTGGCGTTCGGCGCGGACGCGGCGACGGCTCGTCGCACGTCGCCGTTCTCCAGCTGCATACGGGTCACCGGCCGGTAGACGGTCTTGTTCTCGGTGATGGCGCTGGCCCACTCGGCGAAAGCCAGGGCGTCCGAGGCGTGCACCCCGACCACCAGATGCTCGTCCGGCCTGGACGGGTCGAACGCGTCGGGCTCGGGACGGCCGGTGTCCTGGCGGAACAGCCGGTAGATCCGGTTGGTGACCGGACGGGCGCACACGAGGCCGGTGTCGGTCCGCACCAGTTGGCGGAGGTGCCGGATGACCACCACGGCCGTCAACAGTCGGCGCTGCTCCGCGCTCGTGTCCGGGCTGAACGCGGTCGCCAGCAGCGCCTCCAGCTGGTCCCGCAGGTCCGGATCGAGCTCGCTGCTCTGATCGACGCAGTCAAACGCCAGCGACAGCGCCGGCACACTGGCCGAGTCCAGGCAGGCCAGCACGATCTCGTCGGCGTCGGAGCGTGCGGCGTACAGCAGGGTCGTCTCCCGCCACCACACGTTGTCGACCTGCTCGGCGAGCACCTTGGTCAGGCCGCGGTCACGGATGTGACTGGCCGCGAGGTACTCCTGGAACGTCAGGTGCGCGAACGAGTACTGGCCGCTCTCCCGCTCGACGATCAGCCCGTTGGAGCTGACATCGGCGAGGAAGTCGTCGGGCGTCAGGTCCCGCGACACCCGCCGCAGCGCGGGTCTGATCAGCGTCAGGACGTCGGCTCGGGGCAGGTCCCGCACCTCGCGCTCCATCATGGTGAACGCCAGCCGGCGCAGCAGCACCTCCTTCTTCTCGCCGGAGACCTCCTCGTGGAGTTTCTTCGCCTGCTGCCGCCGCCACAGCATCGACTGGCAGATCTCGCCGTACAGGTCGACCCGGCTGCCGGGCAGCGCGTTCCGGTGCTGGTGCACGTTGGCGATCATGGTGAGCAGCAGCGGATTGACGGTGAGCTCGTACAGCGCGGGGGCACGGTCCAGCCGTTCGAGCAGGTCGGACGCCGCCTCGCCGGCCCTGGCCGCTACCGTGTCGGCGTCGGCCCTGGTGGTTTCCCTCTCCAGCGCCAGGTACCAGCGCCGCACGAAGCGGCGAACCTGCTCGGAGTTGAAGTTGCAGACCTGGAGCACCTTGGCATTGGCGATCGTGGCGGCGCGGTACCCGGCCGGCCGCGAGGTGATCACGAAGTCGTTCTTGGCGTACCGCATGACCTGGGCGTCGACCCACTCGGCGATCACCAGGCGGTCCTCCGCGCGCGCCACCTCGTCCAGCCCGTCGAGCAGCACCAGGCAGCGGCCGGCCCGTAATCGTGTCTCGAACCAGCTGCCGGGATCCTGCAAGCCGTGCCGGGTCACCGCCATGCGGATCAGCACCGGCAGCTCGATGTCAGGGTTCCGCACGATCTGCCCGACGTGATCCCGCAGGTAGAGCAGCACGGGAATGGGGCGCCGTCGCCCCCGGTGCCGGATGCAGGCTTCCCGGGCGGTGTGCCGCAGCAGCGTGGTCTTGCCGCCGCCCGGCGCGCCGACCACCGCCAGGATCTGGGGGCTCGGCAGGTCGAGGAAGTCACCCAGCTGGTGTCGCACGGCGACATCGGCCGGCACCTCGGCCAGCAGATCGGCCCTGACCGTGTGCGGGGTGCCCGGCGCCACCTTCACGTCCACGTAGACGTCGTCCAGCTCGGGTGTGAAGAAGCCCGTGAAGGTGAGCCCTTTGGCGTCGGAGTAGCGGGAGTCGCTCAGCACCTTGTCCCGGTATGCGCGCTCGAAGCGGGCGAGACGACGGCTCACGGCCGCGTCCATTCGGTCCAGGAGCCAGGACCTTCGGCGTTGCACCAGGTCGCCGACCAGACCGCCGGCGAAGGCCCCGACGGCGGCCAATCCCTCACACACGAGCAGCAGCGCGCCGCCCAGCACGGGCTGGCCGGCGAAGAAGCCGGCGGCGCCGGGTATCGCACTCACCACGAACAGCGCGATTCGTGCCGCGACCTTGCCAGCCACCTGGGCCTCCTCGTCGTCCGCGAGCGAACCAGGGTGGCACAACCGGGGCCGAGGTGGCGGAGGATCGCGCGATACCGGTCACGGGGTTCGACGTCGGCGGGGAGAAGTCCAAGCGCATGGTGTTCTGGGCCGACAACTCGCCGACGGCATCAACGCCGGCCTGCGGTACGCGGGCATGACGGTTGAGGAGTCGGGGGAGCGGCACTGGCGTTTCCGGTGCAGTGACGGCATTGGCGGCCCCGCCTTCGACGATCTCGTGTTCACGGCACGGATCGAGGGCTAGCGTTCCCCATACAGTCGGCGCGTCAGGTGAACAGCGGCGGCGGGGACAAGTTCGACCGAGTGATCCGGCTGAGCGAGACAGAGGAATACTCGACAGCCGCCGGTCTTTCCACTGCGGCGCTTGTCACAGCCCCCATCTCGCGTGACGTCGTCCCAACGGGCAGTCGACCTCGCCCGCCGGGACCGCACCACCGCGCAGGACACCGTCGTCTGCTAAGGATTTCACCATGAGTTCTGAAGTCGCCGCCGATCCGGGGCTGGTCGCCGGCCTGCGCCAGCGCCACCTCACCATGCTCGCGATGGGCGGGGTGATCGGCTCCGGCCTGTTCGTCGGCTCCGGCGCCGGTATCAAGCTGGCCGGCCCTGGCATCGTGCTGTCGTTCCTGCTGGCCGGCACGCTGGCCATGCTGGTGATGCGGATGATGGCCGAGATGGCCGCGGCCATCCCCACCAGCGGCTCGTTCTCCGTGCACGCCGGACGGGCGTTCGGGCCGTGGGCCGGGTTCACCATCGGCTGGCTGTACTGGGCCACGCTGGTGGTGGTGCTGGCGGTCGAGTCCACCGCCGCCGCGATCATCGTCAACGGCTGGCTGCCCGACATCCCGCGCTGGCTGCTGGTGTTCGCGTTCATGGCCGTGTTCACGGTGGTCAACCTGGCCGCGGTGTCGAGCTTCGGCGAGTTCGAGTTCTGGTTCGCGCTGCTCAAGGTGGCGGCGATCGTGATCTTCCTGGCGCTGGGTGTGCTGGCCTTCTTCGGGCTGCTGCCGGGCACGCGTTTCGTGGGCACGGCCAACCTGCTCGGCGACGGCGGCTTCCTGCCCAACGGGTGGCAGGGCGTGGTGTCCGGGCTGCTGGCGGTGGTGTTCACCTTCGGCGGCCTGGAGGTCGTGACCATCGCGGCGGCCGAGTCCGACAATCCCGCGTACGCCGTCGGCCGGGCCGTGCGGGCGGCGGTGCTGCGGATCTCGGTGTTCTACATCGGCTCCATGCTGGTGGTCGTCACGCTGCTGCCGTGGACCAGCGTCCAAATCGGACAGAGCCCGTTCGCGGCGGTGTTGACGCACATCGGCATCCCGGCCGCCGGCCAGATCATGAACGTGATCGTGCTGCTGGCCCTGCTGTCCGCGCTGAACACCAACATGTACGGCGCGGCGCGCATGATGTACTCCCTGGCCCAGCGCGGCCAGGCCCCGCGCGCACTGACCACAGTGGACCGTCGTGGCGTGCCGTATCCGGCCGTGGCCGCGTCGGTGGTGTTCGGCTTCGTCGCGGTGGTGCTGAACGTGCTCTGGCCCGACACCATCTTCCAATACATGCTCGACGCCGTCGGCTCGGTGCTGCTGCTGGTGTGGATCATCGTCGCCTGCGCGCAGCTGCGGCTGCGCCGGGAGCTGGAGCGCACCGCCCCCGAGAGCCTGACCGTGCGGATGTGGGGCTTCCCGTACCTGACCTGGGCCGCGCTGATCGCCATGGTGGCGATCATGGTGCTCATGGTCGCCGACCAGAGCGCCCGCAGCCAGCTGGCCAGCTCCGGCATCCTGGTCGTGGTGGTGCTGGCCGTGTCCCTGTGGTGGCGCCGGTCTCGGGCCGCGGGGGCGTCGACAGAGACTCTCCGACCATAGGTCCGGGTAGGTTGGGCGCTGTGAAGGCAGCGGACGTCACGAAGGCGCTGGCCGAGGTCGCGGATCCGGCGACGGTCGACAGCAAGGCCCGGTTCTTCAAGGCCGTGCCCGGCGGCTACGGCGAAGGCGACCGGTTCCTCGGCGTCACCGTGCCGGATCAGCGGAAAGTGGCCCGGCGGTTCACCGACCTGGGGTTGGACGAGGTCCGCACACTGCTGATCACCGGTGCCCACGAGGAGCGGCTGACGGCGCTGTTCATCCTGGTGCGCAGGTTCGGCCGGGCGGACGACGTCGCCAAACGGGAGATCATCGACCTGTACCTGGCCAACACGGCCGCGGTGAACAACTGGGATTTGGTCGACTCCTCGGCCTTCCAGCTGCTGGGGGAGTGGCTGATCGACCGCGACCGGAGCCTGTTGGACGAGCTGGCGGCGTCGGATTCCCTGTGGGAGCGGCGTATCGCCATCATCGCGACGTTCGCGTTCATCCGCCGTGACGATCACGAGTGGACGCTGCGCATCGCCGACCGGCTGGTGGACGACCGCCACGACCTGATCCACAAGGCGGTCGGCTGGATGCTGCGCGAGGTCGGCGACCGGGACCGCCAGGCCGAACTGGCCTGGCTCACCCGGCACCACCGCACGATGCCCCGGACGATGCTCCGCTACGCCATCGAGAAGTTCGAACCCGAGCTGCGCAAGCGGTTGATGTCACCAGGCGCCGGCAGTCCACCGTGACGATGCGGCCCATGCCGGCGCCGAGTACGCGCCCCAGTCCACGAACACGCCGAACTTGGCGTCCTGGAACCAGTTCACCCGCGCAGCGCCCCCTCGGTCGCGCCGGCGATGAAGCCCCGGGCGAACAGCGCGAACACCGCCACCATCGGCACCGAGGCCATCAGCACGCCGGCCATCAGCATGCTGTAGTCGGTGTTGTGGCCGACGTTGAGCTGGGCCAGCGCCACCTGCAAGGTCAGCCGGTCCGGATCGGTCAGCACGATCAACGGCCAGATGTAGTCGTTCCACGCGTTGACGAACGCGTAGATGGCCAGGAACGACAGGGCCGGCCGCATCAGCGGCATGGCCACGTTCCAGTACTGGCGGAAGAAGCCGCAGCCGTCGATGCGGGCGGCGTCCAGCAGCTCGTCGGGCACACCGCCGCTGATGTACTGGCGCATCCAGAAGATGCCGAACGCGTTGGCCAGCGCCGGCGGCACGAGGGCCTGGAGCGTGCCGACCCAGCCGATCTGGGACATGATGATGAACTGCGGCAACGTGCCCAGTTGCAGCGGCAGCATCATGAACACCAGCAACAGTCCGAACAGGACCCGCCGGCCGGGGAAGTCGAACTTGGCGAAGGCGAAGGCGGCCAGCGAGTCGATGAGCACCACCAGCGCGGTGGTGACGCCGGCGACGATCAGGGTGTTGAGCATCGACCCGAAGAAGTCCACGTTGGCCAGCACGTTGCCGATGTTGTCCAGCAGGTGCGAGCCGGGGGTGAGTTTGGGCGGGCTGTGGTAGATGTCGGTGGTGGTGTTGGTGGCCATCACCACCGTCCACATGAACGGGAACACCGAGATCAGCACGGCCACGAGCAGGATCGCGTGCGTGCCCCAGCGCCGGGTCATGCCTTCCGTCCCCGCTGCACCAGCCGCCAGTTCACCACGACCAGCACGATGATCAGCAGGAAGAACGCCCACACGATCGCGGCCCCGTAGCCGTAGTCGTTGTTCATGAACGCTTCCTGGTAGAAGTACAGCAGCGTGGTCAGGCCGGCCTGACCGGGGCCGCCGAGGCTGGCGTTGGCGGCGTTGGTGCCGAACAGGACCTGGGGCTCGCTGAAGCTCTGCAACCCGTTGATGGTGGAGATCACCACGGTGAACAGGATGATCGGCCGCAGCATCGGCAGCGTGATCCGGAAGAACGTGCCGACCGGGCCGGCCCCGTCGATCCGGGCCGCCTCGTGGATCTCGGGCGGAATCGCCTGTAGCCCGGCCAGGTAGATGATCATGTTGTAGCCGGTCCACATCCAGGTCATCAGCAGCGCGATGACCACCTTGATTAGCCACGGGTTGGTCAGCCACGCCACCGGCGGGATGCCCACCGCGCCCAGGATCGCGTTCACCAGGCCGAAGTTGTTGCTGAACACCGCCCCGAAGAAGATCGTCACGGCCACGATGGACGTGACGTTGGGCAGGAACAGCGCGATCCGGTAGAAGCCCTTGAACCGCCGCACCGAGTGCACCAGCGCGGCCAGCACCAGCGCGCCGAACAGCGTCGGCACGGTCGACAGCACCCAGATCGCCAGCGTGTTGCCCACCGAGTGCCAGAACACCGGGTCCCGCACCAGGAACTCGAACTGTCGCAGGCCCACGAACCTCATGTCGTCCAGGCCGTCCCAGTGCTGGAAGGCCAGGAACAGCGAGAAGAACACCGGGAACAGCGAGAACACCGCGAACACAAGGTAGAACGGGGAGATCGCCAGGTACTGCCGCCAGTGGGACAACACGCCGCCTCTGGGTGGCAACGCCTCGACCGGCGGCGTGCGCCGGGGCCGCAAGCGCGGCCGCGTGGCCGTGCCGGTCGCCACCTCAGCTCACCCCCTGCCGCTGGGCGACCTGCTTGGCCTGGCCGACCGCGTCGTTCCAGGCGGCGTCGGGGGACTTGCCGCTGGCCTCGATGTTGGTCAGCTCCGTGCGGTACGGGGCCATCACGGCCGCGTCGGCCGGGGCCTCGTAGCTGATCGGGATGTTCTCGGCCGCCGGCCCGAACACGTCGATGGTGCTCTGGCCGCCGAAGTACGGGTCGCCCGCGGTCATCGCTGGCAGCTTGTAGGCCGCCGGCGCGGCCGGGAACAGCGCCGCGTCGGTGAAGCCGCGCACGTCGTTCTCGGGGCTGAGAATCCAGCTGATGATCTTGAACGCCTGGTCGGGATTGCGGCACTGCTTGGGCAGGGCCAGGAACGAGCCGCCGTCGTTGGCCGGCCCGCCGGGCATGGGAGCGACCCGCCACTTGCCCTTGAGGTCGGGGGCGGCCTGCTCGATGTCCAGCGCGTGCCAAGCCGCCCCGAGCTCCACGCCGAGCGTGCCGGTGGCGATGGCCGCGTTCCAGCTGGGGTCGTCGACCTTGCCGTCCAGGCCGGCGGTGAAGCCCTTCACCGCGGTGTTCCAGGCGGTGCGGATGTGCTCCTGGTCGCCGATGAAGTGGTTGTCCTCGTCGATGAACCGCTTGGTGCCCTGGTTGACCACGATGCTGAACAGCTCGGGCAGGTTGCGCATCGGGAAGGCCTTCGGCACGGCCCGATGCAGCTGGGCCCCGGCGGCGAAGAAGTCGTCCCAGGACTTGACCTGCGCCGCCACCTGGGTCGGCTCGGTCGGCAGCCCGGCCTGCTCGAACAGGTCGACCCGGTAGTACATGCCGGTCGGGCCGATGTCGATGGGAAAGCCGAGCTGCTTGCCCTCCGGCGTCTGCGCCCGCTTGGTCTTCCACGCCAGGTACTGCGAGGACAGGTTCTTGAAGCCGAGGTCGTTGAGGTCGAGGAACCGGCTGGCGCTGGGGATGAACGAGGCCATGTCCTCGCCCTTGATGCCGGTGATGTCCGGCACCGAGCTGCCGCCGGCGGCCAGTGTGGTGACCAGCTTCTGCTTGAAGTCCCCGCCCACCGAGTTCGCGGTCAGCGCGATGTCGGCGGCGAAGTGGGTCTTGGCGTCGGCCACCACCTTGTCGCTGAGCCCGCCGCCCCAGTACCACAGGGTCAGCTCCTTGCCGGTGGCGCTGGAGCCGGAGCTGCCGCAGGCGGCGGAGAACCCGGCCGCGGCGGCGGTGAGCGCCGACGCCTGGAGGAATCGTCTGCGGGAGAGCTCCATCAAAACCTCTCAAAGGGACTGTCGTCGTCAAGTGACAGGGAGAGTGAGCTGTCCCGAGTGGACAGAGGCAGCCTGTATACTGCAGTCGTGTCTGGGGTATTGGCCGCTCGCGCCAGCTGCTGGGACGACATGGAATACCAAGTAGCGTGGTGTTCCACGGGTCGGCGAGCTGTTGTTGCCGACCCGGTCAGGTCGGGCCGGCAGTGAGACGGTCGTTCAAGTTCCTGTTGCGCCCTACCAGCAAGCAAGCCACAGCGCTGACGCAGATGTTGGTCGATCACTGGTCGCTCTACAACGCGGCCTTGCAGGAACGGCGTGATGCCTACCGGCATGTCTCGAAGACCACGGTCCGCTACGGCGACCAGTCCGCGCAGCTCAAGGACATCCGCGCGGTCGATCCCGAGCGGCAGGGACGGTGGTCGTTCTCCAGTCAGCAGGCCACCTTGCGCCGCCTGGACAAGGCCATGCAGGCGTTCTTCCGCCGTGTGAAAGCCGGCGACAAACCTGGCTACCCCCGGTTCCGTGGCGTGAACTGGTTCGACACGGTGGAGTTTCCCAAAGACGGCGATGGCTGCCGCTGGAACTCCACCCCCAACGACTCGATCACCCGTGTCCGGCTCCAAGGCGTCGGACATGTTCGGGTTCACCAGCATCGTCCCGTGCTGGGCGTGGTCAAGACGGTCAGCGTGAAGCGGGAAGGCCGCCGCTGGCACGTGGTGCTGGCCTGTGACGAGGTGCCGGCCGCGCCGCTGGCCGTGACCGGTCGCCACATCGGTATCGATCTGGGCGTCGCCCACTTCCTGACCATCAGCGACGGCACACACGTCCCGAACCCGCGCTACGCGCGCGCCGCCGCCGACGCGCTGGCACGAGCGCAGCAGGATCTGTCCCGTTGTGTACGAGGCTCGGGTCGGCGGAGGAAGGCCCGGCGTGTGGTCGCCACGGTGCACCGCAAGATCTGCCGTCAGCGGCTGGACCATGCCCACAAGGCCGCCTTGGCCCTGGTGCGTGGCGCGGATGTCATCGGCCACGAACGCTTGCGGATCGTCAGCATGGTCCGTGCCCCGAAACCCCGGCCCGATCCTGACCAGCCGGGCGTGTTCGCGCCGAACGGGGCAGCGGCGAAGGGCGGGTTGAACCGCAGCATTCACGACGCGGGTTGGGGGGTGTTCCTGGGCATCCTCGCGCACAAGGCTGAAAGCGCCGGTCGGCGACTGATCCCGGTGGACCCCCGCGACACCTCCCGCACGTGCCCGCGTTGTGGCCACGTGTCCAGGGACAACCGTGTCAACCAGGCCGTGTTCAGGTGCGTAGCGTGCGGGCACACCGCCAACGCGGACGTGAACGCGGCGGTGAACATCGCACACAGGGCCGGGCTGGTCCTGCGCGAAGCCCCGGCGGCTTAGCGAGAAGCCACCGGGTTGACCTGGTGGAGGAGTCACAGGCTCGCTCCTACTCGTGCGGGAGGTCGTCGAGGAAGGCGTAGTTGTTGTCATGACAACGCCACGGCGCCAGCTCGGACCAGCGGGGCGCGGCGGTCGCGCCGCCGATCCGCTGCACGGAAAGCGCGGCGACCAGGGCGGCGAAGCGGAGGCGGTCGGCCAGCGGCAGGCCGGCCAGGGTGGCGTGGACCAGGGCGGCGCCGAAGACGTCCCCGGCCCCGGTGGTGTCGACGGCGTCCACGGGAACTCCCGGCACGGCGGCGGTTTCGCCGGTGGAGCCGTCGATGGCCAGCGCGCCGTCAGCCCCGCAGGTGACGACGGCGAGCGGCACCAACTCGGCCAGCTTGGCCAACGCCTTCTCGGCGGTGTCCGCACCGGTGTAGGCCATGGCCTCGCGGTCGTTGGGCAGGAACGCGTGACAACCGGGCAGTTGAGCCAAAATCGCCGTAGGGTGCTGCGACGCCTCCTCCCAGCCGGCGGCGGCGAACACGAGCGTGTCCTGGGCGATGGCCTTGCCGATCCACGCTTGCGGTGCCGGCCCGAGATGGGCGACGGCGGCGCGGGCCGGCGGGGGCGTGGCGATGAGGTCGTCGGGAGACAGCGGCGACGGTGAGCCGTGGGTGATCAGCGCGCGGTCGCCGTCGTACGCGAGCGACACGGTGAGCGGCATCGGCCAGTTCTGAACTCGTCGGGACAGTTCGAGGTCCACGCCCTCGGACGCCAGTTCCTGCCAGCACAGGCCGCCGGTGACGTCGTCCCCGAAGGCCGCAGCCAGCGACGTGCGGCTGCCGAGCCGGCTCAGCGTGACGGCGAAGTTGGCGATGCCGCCCGGACTTGTGCCGCGCTCGGCGGCCCACACCTCGGCGCCGGCGGCCGGGGCGGCGGGCAGCCCGGCGAAGCCGATGTCGTAGAAGAGCAGACCCGACAGGAAGACGTCGGGGACCGCGGGTGGTGTTGCCACTACGTTGCCTTCTGTCCGCTCGAAGTTGAGCTAGAGACTGCACCGCGTGCACAAGAATGGCAATAGCTGCGTGACTTTGAGCGAGTTTGCAGAGTAGGGTCCCAGCTGTGCTTCCCGCCCGACGACACGAGCTGATCCTGCGCGCACTGCGCTCGGACGGCCCCAGCACGGTGACCGCGCTGGCCGACCTGCTGGCCGCCAGCCAGGCGACGATCCGCCGTGACCTGCTCCAGCTGGAGGAGGAGGGCCTGCTGCGCCGGGTCTTCGGCGGCGCGGTGCCGATGAACGGCCACGACGATCCGTTCGCCGACGTCGCCGACGTGCGCGTGGAGGCCAAGGACGCCGTCGCGGCGCGCTGCGCGTCGATGGTGCGGGACGGCCAGACCGCGCTGCTGGACATCGGCACCACCGCGCACCGCGTCGCCCGCCACCTGCGCGGCCGCTCGCTCACGGTGATCACCAGCAACCTCGCTGTCTACGAGGAACTGGTGGAGGACAAGGACATCCAGCTGATCCTGCTCGGCGGCGTGGTCCGCAGGGACTACCGGTCGCTGGTCGGCTTCCTGACCGAGGACAACCTCCGCCAGGTGCACGCCGACATCCTTTTCCTGGGCACCAGCGGGATCCGGCCGGACGGGCACGTGCTGGACACGACCGCGGTCGAGGTGCCGGTGAAGCGGGCGATGATCGCCGCCGCCGAGCGGGTGGTGCTGGCCGCCGACGCCGGGAAGTTCCCCGGCGCCGGCATGGCCCGGGTGTGCGGGCCGGAGGATCTCGACGTCGTGGTGACCAACGCGCCCGCCGACGCGGCGACGGGCGATGCGCTGCGCGAGGCTGGGGTGGAGGTCGTGGAGGTATGAGGCTGACGATCCTCGGCGGGGGTGGCTTTCGGGTCCCCCTCGTCTATCGGGCGCTGCTGGCCGATCGGGGCCAGGGCCGGGTCACCCACGTGACCCTGCACGACCTGGACCCGCGCCGGCTGGACGCCATCGTGAAGGTGCTGCGGGACCAGGCCCGTGGCCACGACGACGCGCCTGCTGTTGACGTGACAACAGACCTGGACGCGGCGGTGACCGGGGCCGACTTCGTCTTCTCGGCGATCCGGGTCGGCGGCCTGGCCGGCCGGGCCGCCGACGAGCGGGTGGCGCTGGAGCTGGGCGTGCTGGGCCAGGAGACGGTCGGCGCCGGCGGCATCGCCTACGGCCTGCGGACCATCCCGGTCGCGGTGGACATCGCCCGGCGCATCGCCCGGCTGGCCCCGCAGGCCTGGGTCATCAACTTCACCAACCCGGCCGGCATGGTCACCGAGGCCATGGCCGCGCACCTGGGCGGCCGGGTGATCGGCATCTGCGACTCGCCGGTCGGGCTCGGCCGGCGTGCCGCCCGGGCGCTGGGCGTGGACCCCGAGCGGGCCTGGCTGGACTACGCCGGCCTCAACCACCTCGGCTGGCTGCGGGCGATCCGGGTCGACGGCGTGGACGTGCTGCCGCGGCTGCTGGCCGACGAGGACGCGTTGACCTCGTTCGAGGAGGGCAAGCTCTTCGGCGCGGACTGGTTGCGCGCCTTGGGTTGCCTGCCCAACGAGTACCTGCACTACTACTACTTCAACCGCGAGGCGGTGGCCGGGGCTCGGGCGGCGGAGAAGACGCGCGGCGCGTTCCTGCTCGACCAGCAGTCCCGGTTCTACGAGCGGATGCAAGCGCCCGACACGCCCGCGTTCGCGACCTGGGACGCCACCCGGCTGGAGCGCGAAGTCACCTACATGGCGGAGAACCGCGAGGCGGTGGACGCCGGCGAGCGCAACTCGTGCGACCTGGACTCCGGTGGCTACGAGAAGGTCGCCCTGGCCCTGATGCGGGCGATTGCCCTGGACGAGCGGACGACCCTGATCCTCAACGTCCGCGGCCGGGGCGCGCTCACGCCGTTGGACGACGAGGCCGTGGTCGAGACCAACTGCCACGTGGACGCCAACGGGGCCCGGCCGATCATCGGAACTCCGTTGGACGCCAACGCCGCCGGCCTGGTCACGACGGTGAAGGCGGCGGAGCGGGACGTCATTCGCGCCGCCACGACCGGCGACCGGACCGCCGCGCTGCGCGCCTTCGCCCTGCACCCCCTCGTCGACTCCGTCGCCATCGCCCGGCGGCTGCTCGACGGTTACCTGGCCACTGTCCCCGGCCTGGACTACCTGCGTGAGGAGAGCCGTGTTTGACGACCGCAAGCAGGTCGAGGACCGCCTCGATCGCGTGCTGAAGCAGCGCATCCGCCCGGCCGTCTACGGTGCGACCATCCCGTTGACGCTGACCGCCTGGCACGTGCCGGACGAGCCGGCGCCGGTGGCCGAGGCGCTGGCCGCGTCGTATGAGCCGTTCGCCGTGGGGGAGCGCTGGGGAAAGCCGTGGTCCACCAGCTGGATCCGCGCCGTGGGCACCGTGCCGGCCGAGTGGGCCGGAAAGCGGGTGGAGGCCGTGTTCGATCTCGGCTTCATCGGCGACTGGCCCGGCGGGCAGGCGGAAGCCTTGGTCTACAACGCTTCCGGGCAGCCGGTGAAGGGCATCGAGCCGCGCAACCAGTACGTGCCGGTGTCCAACCCGGCCACGGGCGGCGAACCCGTCGAGCTTTTCCTTGAGGCGGCGGGCAATCCCGACATCCTGGCCAACGGATTCATCCCCACTCCGTTGGGGGACAAGCTGACCGCGCCGCCGGACCCGCTCTACACCTTCGCCCGCGCCGCCCTCGCCGTGCTCGACGAGAACGTCTGGCATCTGGTGCTGGACATCGAGGTCGCGAGCGAGCTGATGGGCCAGCTGAGCGAGCACGATCCCCGCCGGCACGAGCTGCTGCGGTCACTGAGCCGAATGCTCGACGCCCTGGACATTGCCGACGTCTCCTCGACCGCCGCCGCGGCCCGGGCCGAGTTGAAGTTCGCGCTGTCCCGGCCGGCCCACGCCAGCGCCCACACCCTGTCCTCGGTGGGGCACGCGCACATCGACAGCGCTTGGCTGTGGCCGCTGCGGGAGACCGTTCGCAAGACCGGCCGGACGTTCTCCAACGTGACGGCGTTGGCCAAGGACTACCCCGAGTTCGTCTTCGCGTGCTCGCAGGCGCAGCAGTACGCGTGGGCCAAGGAACACCACCCCGCCGTCTACGCGCGGATGCAGGAGGCGGCCAAGGCCGGCAACTGGGTCCCGGTCGGCGGCATGTGGGTGGAGGCCGACGGCAACCTGCCCGGCGGCGAGGCCTTGGCCCGGCAGTTGGCGCACGGCAAGCGGTTCTTCATCGAGGAGTTCGGCGTCGACTGCGAGGGCGTGTGGCTGCCCGACTCCTTCGGCTACACCGCGGCGTATCCGCAGCTGGCCAAGCTGGCCGGGATGAGCTGGTTCCTCACCCAGAAGATCTCCTGGAACCAGACCAACAAGATGCCGCACCACACGTTCTGGTGGGAGGGCATCGACGGCAGCCGGGTGTTCACCCACTTCCCGCCGGTCGACACCTACAACGCGGTGTTCTCCGGCGAGGAATTGGCCCACGCCGTCCGCAACTACGCCGACAAGGGCGGGGGCACGCGGTCGCTGGTGCCGTTCGGGCACGGCGACGGCGGTGGCGGCCCCACCCGGGAGATGATGGAGAAGGCGCGGCGGCTGCGTGACCTCGAAGGCTCGCCGAAGGTGATCGTCCAGGACCCCAACACCTTCTTCCGCGAGGCGCAGGCCGAATACCCCGACGCGCCGGTGTGGTCGGGGGAGCTGTACCTGGAGCTGCACCGGGCCACGTACACCAGCCAGCACCGCACCAAGGCCGGCAACCGCCGCAGCGAGCACCTGTTGCGGGAGGCCGAACTGTGGGCCGCCACCGCCGCTGTGCGGACCGGTTTCCCTTATCCCTACGAGGATTTGGACCGGCTGTGGAAGACGGTGCTGCTGCACCAGTTCCACGACATCCTGCCCGGCAGCTCGATCGCCTGGGTGCATCGCGAGGCCGAGGCCACCTATGCCCGGGTCGCCGAGGAGCTCAACGCGATCATCGGCGACGCCTCGGCGGCGCTGGCCGGCGGATCCGATACGCCGTGGGTGCTCAACGCCGGCCCTCGCGCCCGTACGGAAGTCGTTGCGGCGCCAGCGGAACTGGCCGCCAACGGGCAGAAGCTGGCCGACGGCACGGTCGCCGTTCTCGTGCAGGCTCCGGGATCCACCGCCGCGCCGCTGACCCCGGCGCCGCCGCAGCCGTCGGTGATGGTCAGCGAACGGTTGCTGGACAACGGTCTCGTCCGGGTCGAGTTCGACGACGACGGTCTGTTCTGCTCCGTCTACGACCTGGTCAACGACCGTGAGGTGCTGGCCCCAGGCGCGCGCGGCAACCTGCTGCGGTTGCACACCGATTTCCCGAACCATTGGGACGCCTGGGACATCGACAAGCACTACACCCACCAGTACACCGACCTGACCGCCGTGGAGTCGATCACCGTCGTCGAACGCGGGCCACTGGTCGGCGCGCTGCGCGTCGAACGCCGCTTCGGCTCGTCCACCCTCGTGCAGACCGTGCGCCTGCGGGCCGGCTCGCCGCGCATCGACATCGACACCGAGATCGACTGGCATGAGCGCGAGAAGATCATCAAGGCCACGTTCCCGCTGGACGTGCACGCCGACCGCTCGGCCGCCGAGATCCAGTTCGGGCACGTCTTCCGGCCCACCCACACCAACACCAGCTGGGAGGCCGCCCGCTTCGAGGTCTTCTGCCACCGTTGGGCGCACGTCGCCGAGCCCGACTACGGCGTCGCCGTGCTCAACGACTCCACCTACGGCCACGACGTCGGCCGCACCGCCCGGGAGGACGGCGGCACCACCACGACCCTGCGCCTCAGCCTCGTCCGCGCCCCTCGCAGCCCCGATCCCCAGGCCGACCAGGGCTTGCACCGCATGACCTACTCACTGCTGCCCGGCGCCACCGTCGCCGACGCCGTCGAGGGCGGCTACGCCCTCAACCTGCCCCTCCGCGTCGTCCCCGGCTCCGCCGCCGCGGCCACCAAGTCCGCCTTGGTCGCAGTCGACGGTCGCAAGGCCGCCGTGGAATCCGTCAAGCTCGCCGACGACCAGTCCGGCGACGTGATCGTCCGCCTCTACGAATCCCTGGGCACCCGCGCCGACACCGTCCTGCGCCCAGGCTTCCCCGTCGCCCGAGCCCAGGTCGTCGACCTCCTGGAACGCCCCCTCGACCAGGATCTGCCCCTTGAACCGGACGGTTCAGCACGCCTGCGCCTGCGCCCCTTCCAGGTGCTGACCCTCCGCCTGACGCCGGTGGCCTAGCGCGGAGACGAACAGCGTCACGAGATGGACCGGAGCCGGCGGCCGAACGAGGCGATGGCCTGGGCCGTCGCCTCGTTCGCGGGGAGGAAGACGACCAGTTGCTGGGCGTCCGCGGTGAGGTCGAGCGTCTCGCGGAGCAGGTGGAGCTCGGGCCCCGCCGGGTGGTGGAGGCGGAGAACTCCGCGCTGCGGCATCACGTGACGGTTCAAGCGGCTGGTGAAGTCGGGGCCGGCCACGGGGGCGAGTTCCGCGGCGAGCCATTCGGAGCTCTCCAGGGACGGCGCGAGCCACAGGTCGAAGGCCTGCTCGTCAGCTATGTCCGCCCAGTCGGCGAAGAAGGTCCGGGCCCGAAGATCGGTGAAGACGTAGCGGGTGAGGTTCGGCACCTCGGCGTCGAGCAGTCCGGTTCCGCTGGTCACCGCCGCGAAGCCGCTGGTGTGGGCCAGGATGTCGCCCAGGCGGTTGGTCACCACGGCGATGCCCGGCTCCAGGAGGCGGAGCGTCTCCAGCACGGACGGCCGCACCTCGCGGCGCGGCGGTGCGGGCCGGGTGTGGGCGACGCACGCGCCGCCGGCGATCTTCGTGAGGTAGCGCAGGTGGTTCCGTTCGGCCGGGTCGAGGCTGAGCGCGTCGGCGAGGGCGTTCACCACCGCCACCGACGGATTGCGGTCGCGGCCCTGCTCGATCCGGGTCAGGTATTCGACGCTGATGCCCGCCCGCGCGGCGAGATCCAGGCGGCGCAGGCCCGGTGACCGGCGCCGGCCGCGGTCGGGCAGGCCCAGCGACTCCGGCTGGATGCTGTCGCGCTTGGCCCGGATGAAATCCCCCAGCGGCGTGCCCATGGCATGAGCCTAGTTCGCGGCCGGCCGGTCGCCGAGAGCTCAGGGTGGCCCCGCGGGGGCCAGCCTGAGCACGGTCTGGTTGCGGCGCCGGGACGGCCGCATCGTGGTGGGCATGAACACCAAGCACAGGCTGCTGATCATCGTGGGAAGCGTCCGGGAAGGACGGTTCGGCCCGGTCGTGGCCTCCTGGGTGGCCGAGCACGCCGGCCACCACGGCGGTTTCGACGTGGAGGTCGTCGACCTGGCCGACATCGACATCCCGCTGGCGCTGCCCGCGGCGTCGCCCAAGCACGCCGGCGAGGACTACCCCCGCCCGGCCGGACTCGCGCCGCTGACATCGGCTCTGGCGGCCGCCGACGCGTTCATCGTGGTCACGCCGGAGTACAACCACAGCTATCCCGCGTCGCTGAAGGCGGCCATCGACTGGCACTTCACCCAGTGGACGGCCAAGCCCGTCGCCTTCGTCAGCTACGGCGGCGCGGCGGGCGGCCGGCACGCGGTGCTGCACCTGGAGAACGTGCTGACCGAGTTGCACGCGGTGACCATCCGCGACGGCCTGGCCTTCCCGAACTACTTCACCGCCTGGCAGGACGGCCGTCCGCTCGACCCGCAAGCCGCCGGGTACGCCAAGACCCTGCTCGACCAGCTGGCCTGGTGGGCGGGCGCGCTCCGATCGGCCCGCGAGGCCGCCCCCTATCCGGCCTGAGCTGACATTCGCAAGCGTCAGACAACGGTCGTATGGTTGGCGCGTGCACAGACGGCTCATCAAGAAGGCGGTCGCGTGACCGCGCCGACCCGACCCGCGCGGACCGCGATCCTCACCGTCGACGACGATCCCGGCGTCTCCCGGGCGGTTGCCCGCGACCTGCGCCGCCGCTACGGCGACCAGCACCGGATCCTGCGCGCCGAGTCCGGCAGCCAGGCCATGGACACGTTGCGCGAGATGAAGCTGCGGGGCGAGCTGGTGGCGGTGTTGGTGGCCGACTACCGGATGCCGGACATGAACGGCATCGAGTTCCTCGAACAGGCCATGGACCTGTACCCGTTGGCCCGCCGGGTGCTGCTGACGGCCTACGCCGACACCGGCGCGGCCATCGACGCGATCAACCTGGTGGACCTGGACCACTATCTGCTCAAGCCGTGGGACCCGCCGGAGGAGAAGCTGTACCCGGTGGTGGACTCGCTGCTGGACGCGTGGGCGGCCAGCGACCACAAGCGGGTGCCGGAGACGAAGGTGGTGGGCCACCAGTGGTCGGCCCGCTCCTCGGAGGTGCGGGAGTTCCTGGCCCGCAACCAGGTGCCCTACCGCTGGTACCAGGTGGACGAGCCGGAGGGCGAACGGCTGCTCGCGGCGGCCGGCGCGGACGGGCGCACGCTGCCGGTGGTGGTCACCACCGACGGCGAGGCCCTCATCGCGCCCACCGACGCCGCCCTGGCCGACCGGGTAGGTCTGAGCACCAAGCCGTCCGAGCGGTTCTACGACCTGGCGATCATCGGCGGCGGCCCGGCCGGCCTCGGCGCGGCGGTCTACGGCGCGTCGGAGGGCCTGCGAACCGTGCTCATCGAGCGCACGGCCACCGGCGGCCAGGCCGGCCAGAGTTCGCGGATCGAGAACTACCTGGGCTTCCCGGACGGCGTGTCCGGCGCGCAGCTGGCCGACCGGGCCCGACGGCAGGCCACCCGGTTCGGCGCGGAGCTGATCACCACCCGGGACGTGGTGGGCGTGGAGATCAACGGCTCGGCCCGCACGGTGCGGTTCGCCGACGGCGAGGCCATCGACGCGCACGCGGTCATCCTGGCCACCGGCGTCTCCTACCGGCAGCTCATCGCCCCCGGCCTGGACGAGTTCACCGGCCGCGGCGTCTACTACGGGTCGGCGCTGACCGAGGCCACCAACTGCTCCGAGCAGGACATCTACATCGTCGGCGGGGCCAACTCGGCCGGCCAGGCCGCAGTGTACCTGGCCCGCACGGCCCGGTCGGTGACGATCGTGGTGCGGGCCGAGTCGCTGACCGACTCCATGTCGCACTACCTGATCCAGCAGATCGCGGCGATCCCCACCATCTCGGTGCTGACCTGCACCGAGGTCGTCGAGGCGCACGGCGGCGAGCACCTGGAGAAGATCTCGTTGCGGCACAACGGGACTGGCGAGGTCCGCACCGTCGACGCCTCGTTCCTGTTCGCCTTCATCGGCGCCGCCCCGCGCACCGACTGGCTGGACGGCGTTGTGGCCCGCGACGACCGCGGCTTTGTCATCGCCGGCCCCGACCTGGACGTCGAGAAGGCCCTGCGCGACTGGCCGCTGGACCGGCCGCCGTACCACCTGGAGACCAACGTGCCGGGCGTGTTCGTGGCCGGCGACGTACGCTGCGATTCAGGCAAACGGGTCGCCTCCGCCGTCGGCGAGGGGGCCATGGCCGTGATGCTGGTGCACCGTTATCTGGAGCGGACATGAGCCCTCTGCCGTGTGACATCGCCGAGCTGCGCACGCTGTTCCTGTTCGAGAAGCTCGACGAGGAGCAGCTGGAATGGCTGTGCGAGCACGGGCACATCGAGCATTTCGAGCCCGGCCCCGTCTACCACGAGGGCGACCCGGCGACCTGCTTCTACGTGATGATCGAGGGCGGCCTGGCCCTGTCCCGGCGGGTCGGCGAGGAGGACGTGGAGATCACCCGGACCACGGCCCCCGGGGTGTACGCCGGGGCGTGGCGGGCGTTTCTCGGCGACCGCGTGCCGCAGACCTACGACGGCTCGATGCGGGTCACCGAGCCGTCCCGGTTCTACGTGCTCGACGCCGACCTGTTCGAGCAGCTGATGCGGGACTGGTTCCCGATGGCGCTGCACATGCTGGAGGGCCTGTTCTTCGGCATGCAGAACACCCAGGCGGCGGTCGGGCAGCGGGAACGCCTGCTGGCCCTGGGATCCCTGTCGGCCGGCCTGACTCACGAGCTCAACAACCCGGCCGCCGCGGCGGTGCGGGCCACCTCGGCGCTGCGCGAGCGGGTCGCCGGCATGCGGCACAAGCTGGGCCTGATCGCCGCCGGCCCGTACGACCGGATCGCGCTGGGGACGCTGATCAAGCTCCAGGAGCAGGCCGTCGAGCACGTGGCCAAGGCCAAGCCGCTCAGCCCGCTGGAGGCCGCCGACCGCGAGGACGAGCTGGCCGACTGGTTCGACGAGCACGGCATCGCCGGCGGCTGGGATCTGGCGCCGACCTACGTGCAGGCCGGACTGGACGTGGCCTGGCTGGACGAGGTGGCCGACACCATCGACCCGTCCATCCTCGAGGGCGCGCTGCGCTGGCTCAACTACACCATCGACACCGAGCTGCTGATGTCGGAGATCGAGGACTCCACCACCCGGGTGTCCACCCTGGTCACCGCGGCCAAGCAGTACTCGCAGCTGGACCGCGCGCCGTTCCGCCCGGTCGACGTGCACGAGCTGCTGGACTCCACCCTGCTGATGATGGGCCGCAAGATCGGCGACGGCGTCACCGTGGTCAAGGACTACGACCACAGCCTGCCCGAGGTGCCGGTCTACGCCGCCGAACTCAACCAGGTGTGGACCAACCTCATCGACAACGCCATCGCCGCCATGGACGGCGTCGGCACGCTGACCGTGCGCACCGCCCGGGACGAGGACCGGCTGCTGGTGGAGATCGGCGACACCGGTCCGGGGGTGCCGGCGGAGATCAAGAGCCGCATCTTCGAGCCGTTCTTCACCACCAAGCCGGTCGGCTCGGGCACCGGCCTCGGCCTGGACATCTCGTGGCGCATCGTGGTCAACAAGCACCACGGGGACCTGTCCGTCGAGTCGGCGCCCGGCGACACCCGGTTCCAGGTGCGGATCCCGCTCACCACCCAGGAGGCGACCTCATGACCGTTGCCGGCATCGACCCGTCCGTGCCGCCGAGCGGAACCGGCTGCGTCGAGTGCGACGCCGCCGGCGGCTGGTGGGTGCACCTGCGCCGGTGCGCCCAGTGCGGCCACATCGGCTGCTGCGACTCCTCCCCGGCCCAGCACGCCAGCGCGCACGCGGCGGCCACCGGGCATCCGTTCATCCGCAGCTTCGAACCGGGTGAGGACTGGTTCTGGAACTACGAGACCGAGCAGGCCTACGAGGGCCCTGAGCTGGCCGAGCCCCAGCACCACCCGGTGGACGCCGCTGTGCCGGGGCCGGCGGGGCGGGTCCCCGCCGACTGGCGCAGCCACGTGCACTGAATGCCCTAACGGGCAGCGATCGGAGCAAGGGGAACGCACGGGGCAATTCGGACGATAGTTTGCCGCCTTGTGCGACGGACACTCACAACCACGCTGATCGCGGCGGCGGTGCTGATCAGCGGCTTCACGCCGCTGGCGCACGCCGCCGACGGCGGCGCATCGGCGCTGGTGGCGGCCGAGATCTCGTTCCACACCAACGATGAGGACAAGGACGACGACACCCACGTCCACGTCTCCGTGGTGGACCAGGACAACGTGGAGGCCGCGGTCCTCGACGGCGACCTGGGCCACTTCGACGACAACAGCGACCACGGGCCGTACCAGTTGCAGATCAAGAACCCCAGCTCCTGGTACGCGCTGCGGGCCGGCGCCACCACGATCACCATCGACCCCAACGGCGACGACACCTGGCGCTTCAACTTCGCGCTCGACCTGCACTTCGCCGACGCCACGCTGCGGCTGGGCGACCACATCAACGGTGTGGAGATGTCGGACGAGCGCACGGTCGACAGCTGGAGCATCCTGCCCGACGTCGGCGGCTACTACGGCCGGATGGACTCCGGGTGGATCCCGCAGCCGCACACCGTGGCCGAGTCGGTCCAGTACGGCCAGGCCCGCCGCCTCCCGCCGGTGCTGTGGGAGGCTTGCGTCTCGGCCGAGCACAGCGGCCGCGGCGAGGACTACATGACGCACCTGCTGGCCGAGACCAGCCTGCTGCGCACCATCGAGGACCCGGACGGCCGGGCCGAGCTGACCAGGGCGTTCGCCGGCGAGAAGCCGCCGATGAGCGACCCCTCCGGCATCTACCGGGACTGCCTCGACCGGCTCGCGCCCGGCTGGCGGCTGCCGGCGGCGGGCCTGCCCGACCCGCTCAACACCCTGCCCGGCTGGACCAAGGTGATCGCCGACGTCCGCCTGATCCCGCCGCTGACCGGAAAGCCCGGCACCGACTCGGTGCCCGGCTGCCGCGCCAGCGGCGGCCCGACCGACGAGTGGGACTTCACCATGGCCCTGCTCATGCGGGTCTGGGGCCAGCTGGGCCAGGAGTCGGCCAAGACCCTGTTCGGCTCGGACGACCAGGCGGCGCTGGCCAAGCTGCGCGAGGACGTCGCCGCCCGCGCCTGGCTCCAGGGCTCGGTGGTCCGCGAGGACGAGACCGTCTGCATCGTGACCGGCATTTCGGTGCCGGAGACCGAGAACCACCAGTTGCTGATCCGCACGACCCGGTTGCTGCACAACGAGTCGACCCTGCCGCTTGCGCCGGTGCCCGCCGACACCTACGTCTCGATCTACGACAAGGACGGCAACCGGGACAACAACGCCAACGGCGTCGCCGCCTACGTGCACAACAAGGTCAACGACGTGATGGCGCACGACTGGCTGGAGTACAACGCCCGGCCGTACTCCCGCTACCAGATGCTGGCCCTGCTCAACCTGCACGACTTCAGCACCGACGCCAGCATCCGCGCGGATGCCAAGCGGGCCTTGGACTTCCTGGCGCTCAAGCAGTCGGCGGAGTCCATGGACAACCGGCGGCTCGCCCCGTTCCGGCGCAAGCTGGAGAAGGCCTCCGACCTGACCATGCAGATGGACCCGGTCGGCCCGATGTTCCAGGTGTGGGTGGGCGGCCTGGCCGAGCCGGTGAGCCCGCAGGCCGGTGGCGGCGGCTACTCGGAGGAGATGACGCTGGCCGCCAGCTCCGGCTACCGGCCGCCGGACTGGATGGCGGACCAGGCGTTCAACCGCCAGCACCGGGACTTCCTGGCCTACTTCAACGGCCAGGACCAGCAGGAGGCGGCCTACGGCGGCCCGGACTTCACGCTCACCGGCGGCGGCCACCGCACCCAGTGCCCCTATCCGATCGAGGGTTTCTGCCCCGGCGCCGGCAACGACAACGGCTCGGTCGAGACGAACGTGCTGATCCCGCACCTGAGCCGGGCGCCCGGCAGCAACACCGAGTTCCCGCCGTCCTACAAGGACGCGGTCTGGCTGGAACGCGGCCTCGTGAACATCAACTACGGCAGCTGCGTCGACCGGAACCTGGCCTGCGGCGGCAGCTTCCAGGTGTCGCCGACCGTGGTCAAGGACTCGCCCGAGTGCCGGGTCACCTTCCCCGACAAGGACGTCGCGTTGCGGTTCGACGCCTCGTGCTCGAGCGCCGAGCGCAACTACGAGGGCTCCTGCTTCTTCGTGTACGGCGGCAACCGGTCGGCGGTGCCGGAGAAGATCGAAACCGGGTCGATCGGGGTGGGCTGGCTGGTCACGCACACCTGCGACCCCAACGCCACGGATGCCGCGCGGGCCACGGCCTTCACCGGCTTCCAGCAGTTCGAGCGCGGTCCGGGCAAGCCGGTGGGAACGGCGATCAACTGCGAGCAGAATCCCGATCCGCACGTGCCCTGGTACTACCGCTACAACCTCGCCATGACCCTGCCGCCGGACAACACGGTCGACCTGACCAACGTGACCCAGGGACGCAAGGCCGCGGTCGGCTATGCCCAGTGCGGGTCGCCCGGATACGCCCTGAGCACCGATCAGCACCAGGGCTATCCCGGCGCCGGCCCGATCAGCGGCGACCTGACGCTGGAGCACGGCAAGTTCCCGACGACCAGCACCACGCTGGCCGCCGCCGCGAATCCCCTTGTCGGGGACCAGATTCCGCTCACCGCCACGATCGCCGGAGCGGGCTCGGGCACGGTGACCTTCCTGGACGGCTCCACGGTGCTGGGGACCGCCCCGGTCGCCGGCGGCGTCGCAAAGCTCACCACGGCACCGCTATCCGTTGGGGCGCACCGGCTTCGCGCGGTCTACGGCGGCGACGCCACCCATGTCGCCAGCGTCGGCGAGGTCACGGTCACGGCCGGCGGCACCGCCAACCGGGCCCAGCAGTTGGTCAGCGAGGCGAGTCAGCTGTGGGCGCAGGGCAAGCAGGCCGAGGCGGCGGCCCGTGGACAGGCCGGCATCGCGCTGATTCGCCAGCTGGCCAAGGACAATCCGGCCTACCGGGACGCCCTGGGGCAGTGGATCATCTGGCCGGTCGCCACCTACGTCGGCATCAGCGGCCACCGGGACGACGCCATCGCGCTGCTACAGGACGCGGTCGGGATCTTCACCCAGCTGGAGAAGGAGGATCCGGCCAGCCACCCGTACCGCTACCGCCACGCCAACGCGCTGATCAGCCTGGGCGTGCAGTACTGGGACAAGGGTGACGGGCCCACCGGCACCGCCCGGGTGCTCGACGGCATCGCCCTGGCCCGCCAGCTGGCCGCCGACGATCCGGCCTACCAGGAGACGTTCGGTGAGTGGATCATTTCGCCGGCCAGCACCTACCTGGCCGCCGGCGGGCGACTCGACGAGTCGATCACGCTGTTGCAGGAGGCCGTCGGCGTCTTCGAGAAGCTGGAAGGCACCGAGCCGGCCAATCACCGGCACCGCTACGACCACGCCAACGCCCTGATCAACCTGGGGCAGCGGTACTGGGACAAGGGCGATCACCCCACCGGCACGGCCCGGCTGCTCGACGGGCTCAAGGTGGCGCGGCAGCTGTACGCCGACGACGCCGCGTACGGAGACGCCTTCGGGCAGTGGCTGTTGCGGCCGGGGACGTACCTGACCGAGCGTCCGCAGGCGATCACGCTGGCCCAGGAGGCGGTGTCGGTCTACACCAAGCTGAACAGCGCCGACCCGGCCTACGGGCCGAAGCTGGCCGCGGCCAAGGCCCGGCTGGCCGAACTCCAGAAGTAGCCTTTACGCCCGCGGCCCCTCGCGCTACCGTTTGGATGCAAACGAGTAGCGGGAGGGCGCCGTGGGCCACGTCGACGTGGATCTCGCTGACCTGGACCTGTTCGAGCGCAACGCGGCCTGGCCGGTGTTCGCCCGGCTGCGCCGCGAGGCTCCCGTGCACTGGAATCCCGAGCCGGCCCCGAACTCCGGCTTCTGGTCGGTGACCCGGCACGCCGACATCGTGGCCGTGGACCGCGACACCGAGACGTTCACCTCGACCAGGTTCGTCAACCTTGAGGAGGTCGACGACGACCAGATCCGCATCCGGCGGTCCATGCTGGAGTCCGACGGCGTGCGCCACCGGGCCCTGCGCAAGCTGCTGCTGCGCGAGTTCGGCGGCCCGGCCCTGCGCCGCTTCGAGGACTTCCTGCGCGACCTGACCGCCGTGACCGTGGACGCCGCGCTGGACAAGGGCGAGTTCGACTTCGTCACCGAGGTCAGCGCCGACTTCCCCATCCAGGTGCTGGCCCGGCTGCTCGACGTGCCCGAGGGCGACACCGGGCAGCTGATCAAGTGGGGCAACCAGATCATCGGCAACACCGACCCCGAGTACGCCGAGGTCCTGTTGTCCGACGCGGAGAGCGAGCGCTACAGGAACCTGCCGTTCCGCTCGCCGGCCTCGCTGGAGGTCTTCGAGTACGGCCGCGCGCTGGCCCGGCAGCGGCGTGGCGGGGACGGCGAGGACCTGGTCAGCAAGCTGGTCAACCGGGTGCCGGTGGACGGGGAACCGTTGTCCGCCACCGAGTTCGACAACTACTTCCTGCTGCTCGTGGTGGCCGGCAACGAGACCAGTCGGCACACCATCAGCCACGGCATGCACGCCCTGCTGCACCATCCCGACCAACTCCGCCTGCTGCAAGAGGATCCGTCGCTGATCCCCGGCGCGGTCGAGGAGATCCTGCGGTGGGCCAGCCCCGTCTACCATTTCCGCCGCACCGCCACCCGGGACGTCGAACTCGGCGGCCAGCCGATCCGGGCCGGCGACAAGGTGGTGATGTGGTTCGCCTCCGGCAACCGCGACGAGGCCGTGTTCGACGACCCCGACCGCTTCGACGTCACCCGCTCGCCCAACCCCCACGTCACCTTCGGCAAGAACAGCCCGCACTTCTGCCTCGGCGCCAACCTGGCCCGCCTGGAGGTCCGGCTGATGTTCGAGACCCTGCTGCCCCGCCTGAAAACCGTCGAGCCGGCCGGTGAGGTGACCCGGGTGCGCAGCAACTTCGTCAACGGCATCAAGCAGTTCCCGATCCGGGTCAAGGCCGCCTGACGTGCGGGCGCTGTGCGTGGCGCACGACGCCATGTCGAGTTCCGGCCTGGTCGGGGAGGCGCTGCGCGAGCACGGCTGGCAGGTCGACGAGATCACCGTCGTGCCCGCTGCTCACCCGCTCAGTACCGGGGCCGTCTCAGGTCCGTTGCTGGAGAACTGCCACGGCCTCCTCGATCCGACCGAGATCGATGAGGTGCCACGCCAGAACGCTGGAGTCGATGGGGGCGTGCGCTTCCAGGACTGCGACAGCCTCCTCGGTCCGGCCGGTCGCGGCGAGAAGCTCGGCGATGGCCCCCGCCGCGTACCAGGCGCCGCCCTCGGGATGCGCCCGTGTCTGTTCGATTGCGTCATCGAGCAGGCCGCCGTCGGCCATGAGCCGAAGCCGTATCCTGAAGTACTCCCACTCTTCCTTGCCGTCGCGACGTGTCTTGAGGACGTCGAGGTAGGCTAGGCCATCCCGGGCACGGACATTATCGGCGCACAAGGTGCACAGCATGTCGACGATCCAGTCCTCGCCGCCGGACGAGTCCGCGAGCATGCGCATCACCTCGATCGCCTCGTCGACCCGACCATGCCGAGCCAGAAGCTGCGCCAGCTGGACCGAACCGTGAACCTGACGGGCCGTTGAACCGCCCAGCGTCCGGTACACCGCGATCGCGCCGTCCACGTCTCCGCGCTCCTCCAGCACCTCGGCCAGCCGCTGAGCGGCGTGTCCGTGGCACTCGGACACCGCGTACTCCCGCAGCTCCTCGATCCGGTCATGCCGGGCCAGCAGGTCGGCCAACTGGTCGTGGTTGTTCACGGACTTGATGTGGCGCCGGGTGTGCAGCAGGGCGATCGCCTCGTCGACTCGGCCCTGACGTTCGCGGATCGTGGCAAGCAGGCTGATTGCCGTGTCCTCGTCGAGGCCGTGGAAGCCGGGAGGGCCGTCGCATCGGTGCTCAGCTGGGATACGTGCGACCAGCAGCACCGCGATGTCGTCGTCCCTGCCCATCTCCTTCGAGATCTCCACGAGGGCGTTGGCCAGCAACCAGTCGTCGATCCCGGCGCTCAGCAGCGCGAACGCCTCGTCCTGGTGCCCGTGCCGAGCCAGCAGCCGCCCAAAAAATCTCGTGGGGAGCCGTTCGCCCTGCGTGTACGGCCGGACCAACGCGATCGCCTCCGCTGCCCGCCCCCAGCTCTCCGGGTCCGGTAGTCGAGATCAGCGGCATCCATGCCCGGGCACACTAGCCACGACCACCGACATCGACGTGCGGCCTCCGATCGGAGTAGTCAAGACCTGGGGCGCGGTCCCGCCTGATCATCAGCTCTCACTCTTGCGGCGCGCGGGCGCGGCGGAGGCGATCGAACGCCCTGGGAGGGCTGATCGCATCGAGGCGGTCGGCGATGTCGCGGGCGCAGTCGGTGGCGCTGCGGTGGGTGGTGTCCACGATGATGTCGTTGTCCCCGTGGGAGAAGACGCGGGTCTGCGAGGCGGCTAGACCACGGGGACGGTCGCCGCGCAACAGCTCCCGTCGGTCCAGTTCCTCCTCGGAGCAGCGGACGTCGACCAGGGTGACGTCGTATCGGTCGAGAACGTCGAGGAGGTCGTCGAGGCGCCACGGCTCGCTGAGCGGGTAGTCCATGACGACGTCGTTCCCCGTCGAGGCGAGGGCCGCGATGACACGGTGGTAGCCCTGTCGGGTGCGTCGCAGCATCTCCTGGATTTCCGTCTCGTCGAGGACACGGGTGTGCTGCGTCGACCGCATACCGCTCACGGCGTCGACGGGGACGAGGAACCAGGGGTCGGGCAGCATGGCCAGCAGCGCGTGTCCGATGCTCGACTTGCCCGAGCTCGACGGACCGTTGAGGAGGATGACTCGGCCTGGGGTCCGTGACGGCACCGCTCAACTGTAGCCAGGCAATGCCGTGGCGCAGCGCCGGACTGGCCAACGACCACGCTCAACTGAAGCCGCATATCGCCTTCCGGGCGTCTGGACACGCATCTACAGCCGTGTAGTATCCGGCTGGGTTAAGTAAGCCTTACCGAAGGAGAGGGGCGGCAGTGGGGCTGGACGGGCTGCCCAACCTGGTCATCGGCCTGCGCGAGGGGCTGGAGATCGGGCTGGTCGTGAGCATCCTGCTGGCGGCCGTGCGCCGGACCGGCCGGGGCCACGGCACCGGGCCGGTGTGGCTGGGCGTGCTGTCGGCGGCGCTGCTATCGCTGGGGTTCGGCGCGGTGCTGGCGTTCTCCCGGGCCGAGCTGACCATCACCGCGCAGGCGGTGTTCGGGGGCGTGCTGAGCCTGGTCGCGGTGGCCCTGGTGACGTGGATGATCTTCTGGATGCGCCGGGCGGCCCGGGGGCTGTCGGGGGAGCTGCGGGAGAAGATCGGCCAGGCGGCGAGCACGGGGGCGCTGGTGGCGACGGCGTTCCTGGCGGTGGCCCGCGAGGGCCTGGAGACGGCGCTGTTCCTGTGGACGACGGTGCAGGCCTCGGGCGACACGGTGGCGCCGGTGGTGGGGGCGGCGGTCGGGCTGGGGGTGTCGTTCCTGCTGTGCTGGCTGATCGTGCGGGCCAGCGTGCGGGTGAACCTCGGGGTGTTCTTCTCCCGCACGGCGGTGCTGCTGATCGTGATCGCCGCTGGGGTGCTGTCCTACGGCGTCGGTGAGCTACAGACGGCGGGATTGGTGCCGGGCCGGGGCTGGCTGGCCTTTGATCTGTCCACAGTGGTCTCGACCGACAGCTGGTGGGTGTCGTTGATCACCGGCGTCACCAACCTCGCACCCCGGATGACCGTGCTGCAAGTGGTGCTGTATCTGGGATATCTGGCCACGGTGCTGACGCTGTTCCTGCGCAAGCCGGCCGCCGAGGCCGCTCCGGTCGTCGAGCGAACGGCCCGTCGGCTCCCGCGCTGGGCCTACGCGGTGGCGGCGGTGGTGATCCCCTTGCTGGCTGTCGGCGGGTTCGCGCTGTTCACGCCGGCGGCGAGCGGTTCGTCGACGCAGGTCACCGTGACGGCCGAGGGCTGCGCCAAGGACTGGGTCGGCACGACCGCCGGCACCTCGACGATCACCGTGGTCAACAACTCCGGCCACGGCGGGGAAATCTATCTGACCCGGGCCACCGACGGCGGTGTGATCGGCGAGATCGAGGGCCTCGGGCCCGGCACCCGCCGGTCGATCACCGTCGACCTGCCGGCCGGCCAGTACGGCTGGCGCTGCCTGGTGCCGGGCGAGCTGGACCAGGTGTCCCCGGTCGCCGCGGTCAGCGGCGCCGCCGGCGGACCGGCGGTGCCGGCGGTCAAACCCGTGTCGGACAAGGACCTCCAGGGCCCAGCGGACTCGTTCACGTCCTACCTGTCCGATCAGCTGACCCTGTTGGACGCCCAGACCGGCGACCTGGCGGCGAAGATCGGCGACCCCGAGCAGGCCCGCGCGGCCTGGCTGACGGCGCAGTTGACGTGGGAGCGGCTGGGCGCGGCGTACGGGCAGTTCGACGACCTCGGTGTGGCGATCGACGGTCTGCCGCAAGGACTTCCGCACGGTGTCGACGACCCCGGCTTCACCGGCCTGCATCGCGTCGAATACGGCCTCTGGCACGGGCAATCCGCCGCCGAGCTGGCGCCGGTCGCCGCCAAGCTGCACGACGACGTGCGGGCCCTACGGGCGAAGCTGACCTTCGACCCGACCGACTTGCCGTTGCGGGCGCACGAGATCCTCGAAGACGCCCTCCGCCGCCACCTCAACGGCGTGACCGATCAGGGCTCCAACACGGTGTTCTCGTTGGTGGGCGCGGATGTGGAGGCCACCAACGCGGTGCTGGACCGACTTGCCCCGCTGCTGGAGGCCCGCAGGCCGGGACTGGTGGCCACGGCCCGCGGCCAGCTGGCGGCGATCACCAGCGCCCTGGGCACGGGCAGCCGCCCGGTGGTGGACGCCCGCGTCGGGGCCGCTGTGGAGACGCTGTCGGCCGTGCCGACCCTGCTCGAAGTCCGTGCTAGCTGAGGGAGTTCCTGTCATGTCGTTGAGCCGTCGCCGCTTCCTCCAGGGCACCGGCGCCGGAGTCGCCGGCACGGCGCTGATCGGTGGCCTCGCCGCCGCCGGGGCGCAGGCGGACACCGTTGCCGCGCCGACGGTTCCGCAGTCCTACCCGTTCCACGGCCCACACCAGGCCGGCGTTTCCACCCCGCCGCAACGGTTCTCGACGTTCGCCGCCTTCGACGCCACCGCCGCCGACCGGGCCGCCCTGACCGCCATGTTCCAGGCGCTGACCGAACGCGCCCGGTTCCTCACCGCCGGCGGCGCCCCACCGGATCTGGGCGTCGGCGCGCCGCCCGCTGACAGCGCCGTGCTGGGGCCGGAGGTGCCGGCCGACGGCCTGACCGTGACAGTCTCCGTCGGCGCCTCCCTGTTCGATTCCCGTTATGGGCTCAGCAAACCGCCCGGGCTGTCGACCATGCCGACCTTCCCGGACGACGCACTGGAGCCGGCCTGGTGCCATGGCGACCTGATGCTCCAGATCTGCGCCAACAACGTGGACACCGTGCACCACGCCCTGCGTGACCTCACCCGCCACACCCGTGACGGCATGCAGCCTCGCTATCGCTTGGACGGCTTCGCCTCCCCGCCGCGCCCCGCCGGCACGCCGCGCAACCTCATGGGTTTCAAGGACGGGATCTCGCAACCGGGGGAGGACGTGGTGTGGCGGCCTGAGGGCGGCACCTTCCAGGTGGTGCGGTTCATCCGGATGCTCGTGGAGTTCTGGGACCGGGTGTCGATCTCCGAGCAGGAGCGCATGTTCGGCCGCCGAAGGGACAGCGGCGCGCCGCTGGACGGCAGCGTCGAGGCCGACATCCCGAACTACGCCAAGGATCCCGACGGCAAGGTGATCCCGGTGGACTCGCACATCCGGTTGGCCAACCCGCGCACCCCCGACACCGCCGGCAGTCGCATCCTGCGCCGGCCGTTCAACTACGACCGGGGCTTCCAGCCCAATGGAACCATCGACGCCGGGCTGTTGTTCTGCTGCTATCAACAGGACATCGGCCGGCAGTTCGAGGCGGTGCAGAACCGGCTGGCCGGGGAGCCGCTGACCGACTACGTCACTCCGTTCGGGGGCGGCTACTTCTACGTGCTGCCAGGGGTGCAGGACAATTCGGACCACTACGCCAGCGCACTGCTGCGGTGACCACTGCCACCACCGTGAGGCCGAGCAGCCAGCCGCCGACCACGTCGCTGAGGTAGTGCACTCCCAGGGCCATGCGGGTGAAGCCGGTGACGATCGGCACCGCGACGGCGGCAACGATCCAGATCGGTTGTTTTCGGGGCCACGCCAACATCAGCAGCATCGCGCAGCCCATCGCCGAGGTGAGGGAATGCCCGGACGGGAACGACTCGCCGACCGCGTGCGACACCGGATCAGTCCAGTGTGGACGTTCGCGGCCGATCAACGACTTGAGCCCGCTGTCCGCTATCGCCGCCACTACCAGCGTGACCACGACCCAGGCGGCCAGCGCCTTGTGTCGTCGCCACCACAACCACGCCGCCACGATGATCAACAGGGTCCGGAACGTCCACGGGCCGAAGGCATCCGTCCACAGCTGCATGGCGGTGACCGCGGCGGGATTTCCCACCGCCCATCGGTGCAGCCCCACGGCGACGGCCTGATCGAGCCCGATCACCGGCGCGAACGAGAACACCACCGCGAGCGTGACCACGACGCTGGCCGCCGCCAGCAGGGCTGTTGTCTTCACGGCATAGGACGTTACCGGTCGGTCAGAGCCCCGGCACCAGCAGGAACCGTTGCTGGGCGTGGCGTTCCACCGCGGCCCGGCTGTAGAGCAGCGGGAACGTGCCCAGCACGACGCGAGGTCACGGTAGTGCGGGCTGCCCTTTCCAGCGGGAGCGGCCGAGGCGAGCCCTACTGTCCTGAGTGGATGGTCAAGTCGAGTCGGGAGGCGGTGAGCATCTCCGGCCGGTCGACCACCTTGATGCGCTCACGCTCGTACGGCGCGCCGAGAGCCCGCTCGTAGGCGTCGAGATTGCGCCAGCCCCACCACGTCGTGAACTCGATCCGGCGCGCCTTCAGATAGGTCACCACGGCCTCGGGGTCGGGCTGGACCGCCGGCCGCAGGCTCGGGGCGTCGGCCAGCAGCGCGGCCACGGTCTCCGACGAGCAGCCCTTGGTGTGGCCGATGAGCCCGATCGGGCCGCGCTTGATCCAGCCGGCGGCGTACACGCCGGAGACCAGGCCGCCGTCGAGGTCGAGAACACGGCCCTCGTTGTGCGGGATCGTGGCCGTGACATGGTCGAACGGCAGGTCCGTCAGGTGCGAGGAACGGTAGCCGACCGCCCGGTAGACCGCCTGCACGTCCCAGTCGTGGAACACCCCGGTGCCGCGCACGGCGCCGTCGCCGGTCAGCTCCGTGCGCTCGGTGCGCAGGCCGGTGACCTTGCCGTCCGCGCCGAGGATCTCCGCCGGTGCGTGGAAGAAGTGCAGGTGCAGGCGGCACGGGCGGTCACCGACGTCCCGGATCGCCCAGTCCTGCAAGGTTTTCACCACCATGTCGACCTGCTTGGACGAGCGGATCGCCGCGATGGAGGCGTCGTCGAACTCGATGTCCTCGGGGTCGACGATCACCTCGACGGTGGGGGAGTGATCCAGTTCCCGCAGCTCCAGCGGCGTGAACTTGGCCTGGGCGGGGCCGCGCCGGCCGAACACGTGCACATCGGTGACCGGGTTGGTGACCAGGCCGGCGTACACGTTGTCGGGGATCTCCGTGACCAGCATCTCCTCGGCCGATTTGGCCAGCACGCGGGCGACGTCCAGCGCCACGTTGCCCACGCCCAGCACCGCGACCGACCGTGCGGTCAGCGGCCAGGTCCTGGGCACGTCCGGGTGGCCGTCGTACCAGGAGACGAAGTCCGCCGCCCCGTAGCTGCCGTCGAGGTCGATGCCGGGGATGTTCAGCGGCTGGTCCGCCGTCGCGCCGGTCGCGAACACCACCGCGTCGTAGAACTGGCGCAGCTCCTCGAGTTTGAGGTCCGTGCCGAAGTCCACGTTGCCGAACAGCCGCACGCCGGGCTTCTCCATCACGCGGTGCAGCGCGTCGACGATGCCCTTGATGCGCGGGTGGTCGGGGGCGACGCCGTAGCGGATGAGGCCGAACGGGGCCGGCATCCGCTCGTAGACGTCCACGCTGACGCTGGCCCCGGATTTGACGAGCGCGTCCACGGTGTAGATCCCGGCCGGGCCGGCGCCGACCACGGCGACTCGTAGGGGGCGGCTCACTGGTGGCTCCTGACGTGGGGGCGGCGAACGATCACCCCACACTAAGGTAAGGCTTGCCTAAGTTGCGATGTGATCTCCGCTACCGTGCGCCCGCGCGCGTCGCCGCCCGGCAACGGCCCGCGAAACGGATGTTGAACAATCCTCGATCTTCTGGGTAACCGGTCCGCCGATAGCCGACATTGCCGCCATTGCGGATCTTTCGATTCACAGAAGTGAGCATCCCTGTCAACCGCAACCGGTTCCGTTCGCGCGCCACCGTGTTTACGGTCCATGTCACTCGTTCCCGACATGGAGGTTCCCTGCGCGTGAAGAACCGACCTCGCCCCACCTGGACGAAGCGGCTCACCCTGACCCTGACCGCCCTGCTTCCCCTGCTCGGTCTGGCCCTCGTCGCCGCGCCCGCCGCGAACGCCACCGTGCACGGCTCGTGCTCCATCTCCGGCTGCTCCGCCGCCGTCTCGGCCAACAACACCTGGCAGTCCCTGGGCTATCCCAGCACGCGTGGCTGGGTCGACTGGCCCAACGGCCAGTGCAGCTACGCCGGCGGCACGTACTACAACGACGACAACCAGCTCCCCAGTGGTGACTCCTTCCAGGAGTTCGACGTCTACCCCCGGGCTTGTGGCGCCCACCGTGACGCCGCCCGCATCGTGGTCGACATGGACAATGGAGAGGTCTGGTTCACCCCCGACCACTACAGCAACTTCTACGAGCTGTAGGCCGTCTTCTCGCTGACCCGTGCCGCCCTTGCTGGGGCGGCACGGGTTTTTGCGCTGGGGGTTTTGTGGGTGGGTATTAGGCAGGATCGAACGGCTTGTGGTCGATGGGGCAGGTCGCGCCCTCAGCCGGCAGCACCCCGGAGATCAGGTACTGCCGCTTCGCCTTCTCCGCACACGTGCTGTGCACGTACATCGTGCTGTGGCCGGTGCCCTCGACCACGAGCAGCCGGGCCTTGGCCAGCTCGGCGATGCCGTCCTTGGCCCCCTTCAACGGAGTCTGCGGGTCGATGCGGCTGTTGATCACGAGGATCGGCGCCGCCGTCGGCCGGTTCCAGGGACCGCGGTAGGGCTGCACGGCCTGCTGCGGCCAGTAGGCGCAGGACATCATGTCGAAGACGCCGATGCGGCCGAAGTAGGGAACCCGAGCGTCCTCGCTGACGGCGAGCGAACTGTAAACGGACTCGGCGGTCGGCACCGTGCTGTCGGCGCACTGGATCGCGTTGAACGCCTCCGACGAGTTCCCCAGATACGGCTCCCCCTTGACCGAACCCGCAGCAGCAAAACCAACAGCCCCGCTGGCCTCGTAGATCGCCTGGAGCTGCCGTGCGTCGTCCGGCCAGTTCTCGGGCTTGAACAGGTCCCCGGACAGGTTGATGATCGCCGAGTAGGTCCACGCGGTGGTGGTGCCGTCGGCGTTGGTCACGGTGATCGGGTGCTGCCGGGCCCGCTCGGTGAGCGTCTGCCACTTGGCATGCACGTCACCGGACGAGAAGGCGCAGTTGGCGCCGGCGGCGGCGCATTGGGTGAGGAAGGACTCGAAGGTGTCGGCGATGCCGGTGGCGACGTCCTGCCGGGTGTCGACGGGCAGGGTGGCGCCGACGGAGCCGTGGCCGGTGGCGCTGCCCTGGAAGTCCATGGTGCCGTCCATGACCAGCGCCCGAACCCGCGCGGGGAACAGGTTGGCGTAGATGGCGCCGATGTGGGTGCCGTAGGAAATGCCGTGGTAGGTCAGCTTGGCGTCGCCGACGGCCCGCCGCAGCAGGTCGATGTCCCGCGCGGTGTTGATGCTGTTCATGTACGGCAGGAGGTTGCCGGCCTGCTGCTGGCAGCGGTCGGCGAGGTCCTTGGACGCTTGGTAGAAGGCCGGCTCGCCGCTGGGGGCGCCGGGCATCTCGGGGAAGGCGGCGAAGTACTGCTCCTGCTCGGCGGCGGTGGCGAAGCAGCGCACGGCGGTGCTGTGGCTGACCGCGCGCGGATCCCAGGACACCAGGTCGAACCGGGCCCGCAGTTCGTCGGAGAACAGCCAGGGCCAGGTGGCCCGCAGCCGCAGTCGGTCCACTCCGGACGGTCCGGGGCCGCCGAAGTTGACGAACAGGGTGCCGATCCGGTGGGCGGGATCGCTGGCCGGCAGCTTGATCACTGCGAGGTCGATTTTTGTGCCGTACGGGGCGTTGTAGTCCAGCGGCACCTTGGCCGTCGAACACTGGAAGCCGTCGGCGCAGTCGGCCCAGGTCAGGCTGGGCGTCGGCGCGAGATCGGCGAGCACGTCGGAGCCGTCGGCCCCGGCGGCCGCCGTCGCGGGCAGCACGCCGAGCGCCAGTCCCAGCGCCGCCGCGACCGCGGCGACTCGGCGTCTTGTCCTGTCGAATGGCACGTGGAGATCTCCTCACGGGTCGTATCCAGCCAAGCAGACGCCGTTCCCGACGTCCTGGTTGTACGTTTCCGCGAGGAGTCACGCCTGGCTTCAGGCGACCTCCACCGACACGGAATCGGCCAAACGGCGCAGTGTCCGCTCCACTGCCGGACCGTCCGCGCCGCCGACGACGATCACACCGTGCCGGTCCGCCGATCCCCGGACGGGCCCGATCACATCACCGGCTCGCACCGACAGATCGGCGGCTATCACGGCGGGATCGGCGAGCACCTCATCCCAGCCGCGCACCGACAGCACCGATCCCTCCGGCAGCACGAGAAACTCCACGCCCGCGGCGGCCCGCACCTCAGGCGCCGCAAAGCCCGGCTCTCCGAACAGGTCGTCCATCAACGCCCCGTACAGCTCCAGCCCCGGGCGAACGTGCTCGACCATGGCATGAATGAAGTCCCCGCCGGGCCGGGCGTGCACCTCGCCGAGCACGATTTCCGTGCCGTCAAGCCAGAACTCGACGTGGAACACCCCGTGCGTCAGGCCCACCGCCGTGACCGCCCGCTCGACCTCCGCCCGCGCCGACTCGACTGAGGCCGGCATGCGGTGACCGGTCTCGACAAAGCCGGCCCCGGTGGTCTTGGCTGTCAACGCCAACACGACCGGCCGGCCCCCGACGAACAAGCCCTCGGCCGAGAACTCGGGCCCGGACACGAAAGTCTCGATCAGGAAAGGCACCCCCGCCGGCAGCAACTCCAGCGCGGCCGGCAACGCCGAGACACCGTCCACAAGGGACACGCCGACGCTGCCCATGCCGTCCCGAGGCTTGACCACCCACGGACCGTCCGTCCGCGCCAGAAACGCCTCCGCCTCGGCCAAGTCCGCGACCACCGCGCACGAAGGCTGATGGAACCCCTGGGCCCGCAACGCTTCCCGGCACAGGTCCTTCGTCCGGACAGTCCGCACAACGTCAGGATCGTTACCGGCGAGACCGAGCACGGCCGCGGCGGCGGCCACGGACTCCACGCACATCTCACGGAAGGTCAGCACCGCGCCGATATCGACCCGCGTGGCGGCCCATTCCCGCACGGCGGCGGGGGAGTGCACGTCCACGGCCACGCTCTCCCCGACCAGGCCGGAAAGATCGGCCTTGGCCAGGTTGGCCGCCGTGTCCGCGCCGAGCACGTGCACCCCGCGCCGACGGGCCTGGTCGCTGAGCCTGCGCATCTGGTCCCGGCCGTGCGGCGTCACCGACGCACAGCCGAGCACCAGCAGAGTCCGGTCGGCCATCGGTCAGCCCGAGATCCGCGTGGTCACCGCGTCGACGGCCTTCTCCAGCGTCGCCCGCACCGACGAGGCCGAGTCGCCGACCGCCAGCACCGCGCCGATCGTGCACGACATGTAGTCGGCCGGCGGCAGCTGCACCTTCGCGCCGACCGGCCGCTCGATGATCGCGTGCCGGACGCCGGGCACCCCCAGCGCGTCGGCCAGGCCGTCCACGCCCTCGAACACACCGGCCTCGGAGGCCATGATCTTGCGCACGCCGGAGTGCAGGACCGCTTCGCCGAGCACCGGCGCGGAACCGGTGGCCACGCGGATCACGTTCTCCGCGAACGGAACCCCGGTGGCCAGGCCGACCAGGTGCGAGGTGATGAAGTCCCCGCCGACCCGCGCGGCGATCTCCACCAGCTTGGCCGTGCCGGCCGGCGACACCATGCACTCCAGGTGGAACGTGCAGTCGTCCAGCCCCAGGCCGCGGACCACGGTCGTGGTCAGCTCCCGCACCGCGTCCACAGTGGACTCGGGAAGGCTGCTGGGGAAGGTGTGCGCGACCTCCAGCCGGAACGGCTCGCTGGTCTCCTTGTCGGTCACGCCGGCGATGTGGATCTCGCCGCCGCTGACGAAGCCCTCGACGCTGTGCTCGGTGCCGACCAGGAACTCCTCGACGATCAGCTCGCCCGAGTTGTCGGTGAACACCTTGTCCACCTCGGGCCGGGTGTAGCGGATCAGCTCGTCGAAGGCGGCCCGCAGGTCGTCCTCGCCGCGCAGCACGAAGATGCCCTTGCTGCCCGAGGCCGAGGTCGGCTTGAGCACGGCCGGGTAGCCGATCTCGGCCACCGCCTTGGTCAGCTCGGTCCACTCGGTGACACGGGCGAAGCGCGGGATGGCCTCCGGGTGGTCGAGCAGCGCCTGGCGCATCAGGAACTTGTTGCGCGCCGAGCGGGCCGCCGGCAGCGACGGGGCCGGCAGGCCGAGCCGCTCCGCGATCCGGCTGACCGTCTCGACATCACGGTCGGACCATGTGACCACACCGGCGATCTCGTGCGAGGCGGCGATGGCGTCCACCGCCGCGTCCACGGCGGCCGCGTCGTAGGTGTCGACCTTGTGCACCACGCGAACGATGCGCTCGGGCATGCCGGCGGGCACGCTGTCGGCGATCAGGGCGACGCCGAAGCCCTGGCGGTGGGCCGCCTCGATCGCCGCGCCGTGCTCCAGATGGGTGCGGCGCGTGTTGAGGAAGATGACGACGGGCTTGGGCATGGACCTGTTCCTCACTCGGCGATCGCGGGCTCTGAAGTGTACCTGGCCTGGTACCACGGGTTGTCGAAGTCGGTGACGCACGGATCGTGCTGGCCCGTGGCGAAAGCGTCCACCCGGGCCTGGTAGAGACTGCGCAGCACCTCGCCGACCGCCGTCGCCGCCCGCAGGTCGTCCATTGTGTACGGTTCGCCGAACGCCCGCATCAGGCGGAAGTCGTGCAGGCCAGGGCGATGCGCGCCGGCCATGTCCACGCCGAACGGCACCCGGATCGCGTAGCGCACGCCGTTGGCCACGTGGCCGGTGTGGTGCTGGTCGGACCAGTCGGTGACGTCGCCCATGGTCGGCGCGAAGAACCAGTCGCGGTCCCCGGCCCGCTCGTGCACGCCGATGCTGTGCGGCAGGTAGTGCCAGCCGTTGTAGCGCATCCGGGCGCTGATCGCCCGCAGCACCTGGGGCAGTTCGTGCGGCACGTGGGCGAACTGGCCGGCGAAGCCGGCGCTCGGCGTCACGCAGCAGTAGAAGGCGTTGGTGGTCCAGGAAAGCGCCTCGGTGCTGTCGGCCGCGACCGTCGCCGCCAGCTCGCCGACCCGGCGCGGGCCGCGGGACATGCCCACATCGGACGCGGTGGCCTCGGTGGCCACGAGCACCAGTTCGTGCAGGACCTGCTCGAAGCGGGTGCCGAAGCCGTCGGCGCCCGTGCCGTGCAGAACCGGCATCGCCTGTTCGCACGCCGCGAGCACGTCGGCGAAGTCCTTGGGGGCCGGGCAATCCAGCTCCATGGCCAGCGTCCGCAGCACCGGCTCGGGGAGGTCGGCCACCGTCACCGGGTCGTGGGCCAGCAGCTCCTGTTTGTTCAGGTTCAGGCCCTGGATCATGCGGTACGGCCGGACCCCCGCGGCCATGGCGGTCACCCGGCCCCGGGCGCTGGCGTCGGCCAGCACGTGCAGGGCCTCGCCGACCGGCAGCCCGTCGGTGACCGGCTCGTCGACGCCGTAGCCGGCGACCTTGTTGCGCAGGAAGGGAAGCAGCCGGTCCGTGCGCAGCTGGGTGCCGCTGAACTCCTCGGCCCGAACCGCCGGCCCGGAGGTGATCAACGCGTGCACGCAGGCCAGGAAGGCGGCGTCGAACACGTCCCACTCGGCAATGTCATTGCCCTGCAACGTGTTCAGCACGCAGCGCGGCGATTCGGCGCGCAGGGACTTGCCGACCAGGTTGCTGGCCTTGCCCAGGTTGGTGTAGCAGTTGGGGCCGGTGTAGAGCAGCACGGGCGCCATGTGCAGCAACGACAGCCGCACGCGTTCGATCATCGCGGTGATCCGCTCGGCCGGCAGGCCGACCAGCCACGCCTTGAGCTCGGCGGCCTCGGCGATGTCCTGTGCGGACAGTCGGGCCAGCTCCTCGTCCAGCCCGGCCGGACGTTCCGTCCAGGCCACCACGCCGATCGGATGGGCGTCGCCGGTGTCCCGGTCGCCGATGACCAGCCGCCCGGTCGTGGTCAGCGCGAGCCGATCGCCCCGTTCGGCCTCGCTGCCCAGCGCCGCGCCGGCGGATCTGGCCGCGCCCAACAGGTGCTCCTCGGCGCGTGTCAACGCGCGCAGGCCGATCTCGACCGGCAGCCGGCCGCCCAGCGAGGCGGCGTGCTCGGCGGCCTCGGCCACCGAGGTGCGGCAGGCGGCCTCCACGGCAACCGCCTCGACCAGTGCGGAAAAGCCTTCAGAGCGCAGAATACCCACGTTGTCCCCCAGACGGGTTTACGGGTGAAGTGTGGCCTCAGGCCAGCCGTACGACCACGGTGCGCGCGGCTTCGACCGCGCGGTGCTCGGCCTGCTCGGCGGTGTCGCCCACGGCGATCACCGACCCGACGCGGTCCCACGACGAGCGCAGGTCCGCGATGCGGTCGCCGGCCTTGCGCAGGACGTCCACCCTGCGCACGCCCGGCCGAGCGCCGGCGGCGTCGACCCCCTCGACGCCTTCGATCACACCTGGTCCGCCGGCCAGGAACCGGATCGCGGCCCCGCCGGTGGCCTTGGCCGGGGGCGCGATCACGACCCCGGCCAGCAGGCGCAGCCAGTGTTCGGTCAGATTGGTCTCGTAGGCCAGGTCGATCAGGTCCATGATCTTGTCGCCCGGCGGCCGGCCGGCACACTCGATGAGCACCGGACCGGACTCCGTCCGCACCCACTCCGCGTGCAGGATGCCGCTGTCGAAGCCCACTGCCGCAACGAGTTGCGCCACGGCGTCGGCCCACGGCGCGAGATCACCGTCGTCCCCGGGCACAACGTGGCCGACCTCGACCGGCCGTGGACCGGGCGCGGTGCGCTTGGCCGTGACGTTGAGGAACACGACCTCGCCGCCGGACACCAGGCACTCGGTGCTGAACTCCGGGCCCACCAAGCGATCCTCGACCAGGTACCGCCAGTGCATGGGCCGCTTGGCCAGTTGGTTGCCCTCGTCGGCGCCGGCGCATTCCCGCCAGGCGGCCTCGACGTCCGCCCCGGCGTCGAGCAGCACCACGCCCAGACTCGCCTGCCGGCCAGCCGGCTTGACCACACACGGCCGGCTGCCGGCGAACGCGGCGATGTCCGCTGCCGACGACACTTCACGGAAGGCGGGGCCGGGCATGCCGGCCGCGGTGGTGGTCTCCCGCAGCAACAGCTTGTCCCGCAACACTGTGGCGGCCTTGACACCCGCGCCCGGAAGGCCGAGTTGCTCCGCCGCCTGAGCGGCGGCGACCACGGCGTACTCCAGGCCCGGGGCAACGGCGTCCACATCGGACACGCCGGCGACCACGTCCAGGAACTGCTCATCCTGCTGGTAGCGCCCGAAGACGACCTCGGCCAGGCAGGAGTGCTTGGCCGCCTTGGCGGCAAGACCCTTGGCCTCCCAGAGATCCCGCTCCTCCAGGACCACGACCTCGACCGCCGGCGACACGCCGTTCAGCGCGGCCAGCACGCCGTCGTTGTAACCGATCAGCAGCAGTCGAGTGGTCACGAGGCCTCCGAGGTCACGCGGGAACGCAGGTAGCTCAGCACGCAGGCAACGCCGACGACGGCCAGCACGCCCCAGTACACCGGGCGGGCCCCGAACTGCGCGGCGGTCAGGAACAGCGCGCCGCCGGCGAAGCCGCCCAGCGACTCGCCCGCGGTGGCCGCGACCTGGCGCAGGTTGAACAGCTCCACCATCGGCCGGTCGCCAGGGATCGCGCTGAAGGCGGTGTTCACGGTGGGGGTGAAGAAGGTCTCGGCCACCGAGAACACCACGACCGCGGCGTACGCGCCGATCAGGGCCGTTCCGGCCGCGCCCATCACCGCGAAGCCGGCGGCGAAGATCGTCACCCCGACCAGCAGGAAGCCGAACGGCGTGGCCCCGGCCGACAGCCGGCGCTGGGCGTAGGCGGTGACCGGGATCTGCACCGCCACCACGAGAATCGCGTTGGTGGTGAAGAAACTGGCCCGCAGCGCCGCGTTGTCGGTCAGCTCGGCGACCTGAAGCGCGATGGCCGAGAAGAACTGGGCGTACAGGAAGCTGCCGACCGCCGTCACCACCGACACCCGCCGCACCACCGGATCCATGACCACGACCTTGAGCAGGCCCAGCCGCAGCGGCGGGCGCACGTCGTGATCACCCGGCCGCAGCCCGGCCGGCACGGTGACCGCGACCAGACCCGCCGCCAGCAGGTACATCGCGGCCACGGCCAGCATCAGCGTGACGTCGAGGGACTGCGCCAGCAGGAAGTTGGCGACGATCGGGCCGAGCGCGGCCGAGACGTTCACCGCCACCTGGACCGCGGAGAACACGGTGTTGCGGGCGGCCGGGCTCTCCAGCGCCATCGCCACGTACACCCGGGCCATCAGGCCGTTCGTGCTGATGCCGGTGCCGGCCAGCAACAGGCAGACCAACACGCCCACGCTGCCGGGCGCGATCGGCAGGGCCGCGAAACTCGCCGCGGCCAGAATGAGGCCGCCGGTCATCGCGTGCCGGATGCGGGTGCGGTGCAACAGGCCGCTACAGAACAGCGACGCTCCGCGCACGGCGAAGTTGAACAGGAACAGTGAAATTCCCACATACAACGGGCCGGTGCCGGGATGAAGTCTTTCGACCAGCAGCGGAAGCACCGGCAGAACAGCGAAAAAGCCCAGGTGGGACAATAAATAGTCCAACACCACGGGCACACTGACCCGCCGCAGCGCGCCGTCCGCGCGTTGGTTCTCGATGACCACCGATACCCCGCCGATTCCCCAGAGCCGGGTCCCCTCCCGGCCGCGAGAGATTGTGCTGAGCTGGGGGAAGGCGGCGCAAGGTGCGGCTATGTGACGTAAATCCCGGTGACGGCAACGGGAGTACGGGACGTGCGGCCGACCGGGGCAATGCCGTCCATATCGTGGGAATTCGGGCCCTTTCGCTCGCCCCAATGGGCGGGTCTGCTAACGGTATTCTTTAGTCACCGCCGGACTGCCCGTTCACACCTTGCGCGCGGGCAGTCCGGCGAATATGGCTACGACACCGTGACGGTCACCGAACCGGTGATGCCGCCACTGGTCACCGAGACCACGACCGTGCCCGGCCGATGCGCGGTCAGCATTCCCGTGCGGGCGTCCACCGTCGCCACCCGCGAATTGCTGGACGACCACACGTGCGAGGCCGGATCGGCGATCGGCATCACCAGCGGCGGCTGGTTGTCACCGCCGACTGCCGTGCCGCTGGCCGTCAGCTGCTCGGCGCCGCCGACGGGGAGGGTTGGCTGGGGCGCGGTGACGCCGATCGAGGCCAGCACCGGCTCCACGCTGAACTGGAAGCCGCCGTCGCCGGTCACGTGCAGCAGGGCGAAGTTGTAGAAGCCGCCCTGCTCCGGCGGCGCGTACGGCGGCATGCCGAGATCGGCGATGGTCAGCTGGGGAATGCCGCCGTGGGCCGGATCGGTCGGCATGCCGCCGGGATCCAGGGTCTGCTCGGCGAAGCCGCGGGAGTGCCCGTAGACCATGATCACGTGCCGGTCGGGATGGGTCTGCTGGTAGCGCTGGATCAGCCGCACGTACATCTTCGCCTCCCACCGGTCGCCGAACTGGCTGTTGGCCACCGGATGCGGGTCGTAGGCCGGCATGTGCGTGACCACCGCGACCGCCCGGCTGGTGGTCGCCGACAGCTGCGCGACCAGCCACGGGTACTGCGCCTCGGCCGGCACACCGTACTTGTCGGACGACAGCAGCCCGCCGTGCGCGCTGTCGGTGACGATCACCTGCGCCGCCCCGAACTGGTAGGCGTAGTGGGTGTCGCCGAAGGCGGCGGTGAAGTTCCCGTTCTCCGGCAACGCCCCCTGGCTGATCTCGTGGTTGCCGACCGCGTCCCGGAAGGGCAGGCCGAGCGAGCCCATGGTGTCCTTGGCGTAGGCCAGATCGACCGGCAGCCCGTCGTCGGACATGTCGCCGAGGAACTGCGCCACCGTCGGCCGGGCCTGGTCCGGCAGCGTGGGCAGGCGGTCGGCGATGGACCGGATCACGGTGCGGCTGGCCGAACCCGGGTCGTTGGCGAGCAGGTGCGCGTCGTCTCCGGCCAGCAAAGTGTTGCCGGAACGGCTGAACCGCGCGGAATCCTCGGTGTACTGGAGCCACGACGGGTTGTGCGGGATGGCGACGTAGGGCGGGTTGGCCACCGGTCGCGGCGAGTAGAGCGCGGTCAGCCCGCTGACCTGGAGCGTGCCGCTGACCGTGGTGCTCGGGTTGACGGCGAGGAAGTCCAGGTAGTTCAGGGAAAGCGGGAACTGGGTGGCCGGCGGGACCTGCGCGGTGTAGAAACGCCAGCCCTGCCAGGTCACGGTGGTCTCGGCCAGGGCGGTGGCCTGGCCGTTGATCTGCACGTACTGCTCGTGCAGGATCAGGCCGTTGCGATCCCCGTTGACCCACAGGCCGATCGCGGTCGGGTTGGCCCCGCCGTCCGCGCCGATGGTGATGTCGTTGTTGTCCCAGAACACCAATTGCTTCACGCCGGGGCCGGCCGGCACGGTGTAGGTCAGCTGCAACGAGCCGGGCGCGTCGATGCCCGGCGGCAGGGGACCGGCGCCCAGGCTCATGGTCGCCGGCATGCCGGTAGTGTTGCGCAGCCGCCAGTTCGCCACGTCGGACAGGTCGGCGACGACCTTGCTGCGGGAGCCGACCGCCACGCTGGCGGCGGCCGTCGCGTTGCCGACGGTCGCGGTCAGCGTGGCCAGGCCGACGCCGGTGGCCGCCGCGGTGAACAGGCCGTCGGCGCTGATCGTGCCCAGTTCGGGTGGGTTGACCGACCAGTGCGCGGCCGAGGTGGGAATGTCTACTTGGGACGGTTGACGGTCCGCGCCGAGCACCGACCCGGCCTCGCCGGTGGAGGTCTTGCCGGACAAGGAGAACTGCCGGCTCACGCCGTTGGTGAGATCGACCTGGGCGGGGGAGACCGACAGCGATCCGAGCCGGCTCACCGCCCGCAGCGGCTGGGTGCTGACGGCCCGGCCGTTACGGGCGATGATCACGCCGAGACCCGGGTGGTGCACGGTCAGCTTGCCGCCCGACCAGTCGGCGAGACCGGGCGGAAGCACCTGCACGGAGGTCGACCCGGCGGCCGGATTGGCCCGCTGATCGATGGCGTATACCGGAACGTCGATACTGCCGCCGCGCACCGTGGTCACCGGCTTGCCGCCGTTGACCACCACGCTCGTGGCCGAACCGGGCGCCGATGCGGTGCTGTAGACGAACAAGCCGTTGGCCACCGCCCGTTCCTTGCCGTCCGACGGCGTGTTCAGCACGGAAGCCTTGGTGCCGCCGGGTTTGCGTCCGATCATCTCGGTCGAGCCGCCGCCGTCAAGCAGCAGCGCCGAGTACGCGCCGAGCTGGACCAGGTAGCCGGCGACCTGCGCCGGCGTTACGCCCAGCGCCGTGGTCTCGCCGGTGCGGCCGTCGAGGGTGACGAGGAAGGCGTGCCGGCCGTCCTTGCTCAGGCCGACCGCGGTCTCCGGGTTGACGCCGCTCGGCGGCGTGCCGGTCGGGTCGGTGTAGACGGCCCCGTCCTTGACCAACTGGGTCGCGCCGCTGAGCAGCTGCTTGAGGTCGTTGTCGGGGCTGATCCGCTCGGTGATCGCCATCCGGTCGCCGACGTGCGCGGTCGAGGCCAGCCAGGCCCCGCCCGTCCCGCCGCCGGCCAGCCCCTCGATGCCGGCCGGCAACGACGTCACGCCGGTGCTGACCGCGTCGACGACGAGGGTCGTTCCGTCGAGGTGGCCGGTGACCAGGGTCGCCGGGGCGGCCAGGGCCGTCGCGCCGAGAGCTGGGGTGATGCGGGTGATCTGGCCGGCGGCCTCGTCGTTGACGACGTTCACCGAGGCCAGCGGGGAACTCGCCGTGCCGTCGGCGACCGTGCCGGCGTAGGTCTGGGGGCCGATGACCATGCTGCCGTCGGCCCGCACGCCCAGCTGGGCGTTGTAGTTCGGGCGGGGGCTCTTGAGCACGCGGCCCTCGGTGATCACGCCGCCGAGCGGCCGGCCGCTGGCGTTGATCTCGAAGTAGTCGCCGTTGACGCCGGCGACGGCGTGGGTGCGGGCGGCCATGGAGCCGATGGTCTCGTCGGCCGGATAGGTCAGCGTGTCGCCGGCCTCGACCACGCCGAGGCGGACGTTGGGATCGGTGAGGTCGACGTCCATCACCTGAGTGGGCTGCCGACCGCTCACGGCGTCGAGGGTCTCGGACCGTTCGGTCACGCCCTGGGTGATCGTCATCGTCGGCGTGGTGGTCTTGTCCACCACCAGGTTCCACGCGGAAGGCGTGGCCGGCAACCAGGAACCGCCGCCGTTTCTGTCCGCTGTGGACTCCTCGGCGGCGACGGGGCCGGCGAGCAGGGCGCCGGACACAAGGGTGACCCCGAGTAAGAGGCTGGAAGTTTTTTTCCAACAACGATGGCGCTGAGGCATGCCGACTCCTCCGTCGAGCCATTCGGTCAGCTCACCTCAGCACTGCCAAGTGTCGCCCGGATAGCCGCCAGACGAAGGAAAGCGGTGCGAATGGCGAACCGTCCGCGCCGTGGCGACAACTGTGAAAAGATCTCCGTCAGCCGGATGGCGTTGGCCGTGGCGGCCACAGGTCCGGTGCCTTGGACACCGGTAGCTGCGTCTTCCCATCGCGACTGTCCACTGTGACCGGTAACGGCCCTCCGTGTTCCGACGATGTGAGAGGCGCACATCACGCAACGGTGGGTGGAGGCAGTTGGGCGAGCTCTCCGGCCTGCCCGAGCTGACCGGGCGAACGCCCTTGCCGGCGGGCGCGATCCGGTGGTTCACTCGCCTTGCCGCCACCGGCCCCGCCAGGCCTCCCTTTTCGTTGGCACAAGGGACGGGCCGCTCGCACTCGTCCCGCTCATGGAGGTCGACGTGCGAAAATCCCTGCTGACATGTGCCGCCGCCCTGCTGCTGGCCCTGGCCGCTCCGGCCGCGTCCACCGCCGCACCCGCGGCGTGGAAGCTGACCTGGTCCGACGAGTTCAACGGCGCCGCCAACAGCGCTCCCGACGGTGGCAAGTGGAACTACGACACCGGCGGCAGCGGCTGGGGCAACCAGGAGCGGGAGTACTACACCAACTCCCGCAACAACTCCTTCCAGGACGGCAGCGGGCATCTGGTGATCCAGGCCCGCAAGGACGACGCCGCCTCGCACCGGTGCTGGTACGGCACCTGCCAGTACACCTCGGCCCGGCTGCTCACCTCGGGCAAGTTCTCCCAGACCTACGGCCGGTTCGAGGCCAGCATCAAGATCCCCGGCGGGCAGGGCGTGTGGCCGGCGTTCTGGGCGCTGGGCACCAACATCGGCTCGGTCGGCTGGCCGGCGTGCGGCGAGATCGACACCATGGAGAACATCGGCAAGGAGCCGAACCTGGCCCACGGCAGCCTGCACGGCCCCAACTACAACACCACCGGCACCTACAACCTGGGCTCGCCCTTCTCCGCCGGCTACCACACCTTCGCCGCCGACTGGTATCCCGACCACGTCGCCTTCTCGGTGGACGGGCACATCTACGACACCCGGAACCGGCCCAGCTCTGGCTGGGTGTTCGACCACCCGTTCTTCCTGCTGCTCAACCTGGCGATCGGCGGGAACTGGCCGGGCGACCCCAACTCGGCCACCGCGTTCCCGGCCAAGATGCTCGTCGACTACGTGCGCGTGTACACGGCGGCCTGAGGACCGAAGCGGACCCGGTGCGCGGCGCCGGGTCCGCCCCGGCAGTGCCGATCGAGGACGGTGCCACCGATATCGCGCTGACCCGTCGGATCAGCGCGGCGCGGGACGGTGACCGCGCACGTCGATCGGGTCCGGGACGCTGGCCATCAGGGCCCACAACAGCCCACCCACGGCCAGCGCGGACAACGTGAAAACCGGGAACACGACGGAGAACACGCCGGCGCCGGTCGACGGGGCCAGACTCATGTCCATCCGGACGCTGGCCGCGGCCATGCCGGTGTAGTGCATCCCGGTCACCGCGACGCCCATGGCCAGCCCGGCGAGCACCATGGCACCGGCGCTCTCGACCCGCAAGGTGAACCAGAACGCGACCGTCGCGGCGGCGATGGCGATGCCGGCCGAGACGGCCACGAGCGCGGGGTTGTAGGAGAGCTCGCCCTGGAACTCGACGGCCGCCATGCCCACGTAGTGCATGACCGTCACGCCGATGCCCGCGACGATTCCCGCGCAGATCAGCCGGATCACGGTGAACCGCGCCAGGGTGACGATCGACAACCCCAGGTACACCACCAGAATCGACAGCACCGCCGACAACACGGTGAGCGGCACCGAATACGTGACGGCACTGCCGCCGATGGTGAAGTCCAGCATGGCGATGAAGTGCATGAGCCAGATGGCGATGCCGCCGATGGCCACCGCGCCCAGCGCCGTCCAGGCCACTTCGTGCGACCGCTCCTCCGCCGCCCGGGCCCGCTGCGCGCAGGCCAGTCCGATCAGCGAGCCGACCACGGAGGTCACGTAGGCCAGGAACAGGATCCAGCCGGGGCTACCGTGGCTCATGTGGTCGCCTCACAGCCGAAGTGCTGGCGTTTCGCCGCTCCCGTCGTGTCCATGTTTACCCCGTTCCCCGATGTCGTGCCGCCGAACGGCGGCATGCCCGGGTTGACGCGGCGGCAACGCGAGCGGTTCGAATCCGCGCGCAGATGTCACTCGGACGGTCCAGTGCCGTCCTGCTTGGACGATCAAATAGGACTTGCGGCCGGCGTGAACTAGCATCTCGGGGTCCTGTCGGCCGAAGGGATGGATGTCATGGGTCGGGCCGCGCCCCCGTGGTACGTGTTTGCCTTGTCGTTGCTGGGTTTGCTGCTGGTGGTCGTCGCCATTGTCGGCGTCGGCCTGCCGTCCGCGCTGCCGCAGCGGCCGGCCGTGCCGACCTACGAGCCGCCGCCGGCGCCGACCGGTTCCACCTCGGTCACCAGCCAGACTTCGGCTCCTGTGGTGTATGCGACCGGCACGTCGGCCATGAGTCGACCGGTGTCAACCACGACCGTCACCACCACAACCCCGGAACCGGTTTCGCCGCCTGTCAGCAACACGACCGCGCCGTCGCCGACGACGACCACGATCCAGTACGTGACGACGATCTACGGCGAGCCGACGAGGTCGCCGTGCTGCGATGGCGGTGGCGGCGGGCACCATCGCTGAACCGTGGTGCTTTTCGACGGCGGGTCTCGCCCAACCACGCCTCCAGCGCGCGGATGCGGCGGCTGAAGGCGTGGTTGGGTCTTGGCTTCAGGTGCGGCTGAGCACGCCGGCGTCCACGAGTTTGTTGCTCGGCACGAAACGCAGCACCGACAGCACCACGGTCGGCACCAGCAGGGTCACCCCGGCCAGCCAGAGAATCGACAGGTGGCCGTTGGCCGCCGCGCCCAGCCACGAGTGCACGATGGTCAGGCCCACGGCCAAATAGGCCGTCTGGTGCAGGCGTAGCCAGCGGCGGTAGACGAAGAACCTGACCAGGCCGGTGGAGATGAGGATCGTCGTCATCAGTTCCAGACCGACGATGCCCAGGGCCCAGCGGACCTTTCCGCCGTCGATCAGCGGAATGAGGATGTTGCCGACGCCGAAGATCTCGTCGGAGTCGGTGAGGAAGAGAAAGGCCGCCGCGTGGATGCCGCCGAAGGCGAGCGTGAAGGTGGCCAGGATCATGTGGGTGCTGCGGACGGCCTGCCGTCCGGTCAGCTTCGACACCCAGCCGGTGGCGGTGAAGATTCCCCAGATGAGGGTCAGGCACATCAGGCCGTAGGAGAGCCGCGCCCCGACCTGGGCGACCTCCCGCACCCCGGTGTCATGTCCGGAATGCACCAACTGTGCGTAAACGATGAAATGTGACATTCCCACGCTCCCCAGAGTGCGGTCCAGCGCCGGGCGTGTGCCCGGATTGCGCTTGTGCTTCAACGATCTCGTGCTTCAACTGCTTGGTACGGCTTCACCGACAACGCTGTGGTGGGAATATCGGTCGGCGGGTCCGTGGCGGGTGGGCCGGGGTCGGCCGGCCGGCACCCGCCGGTTCTCGGTGGAACGGCGGCTCGCTGTTCCGTCGCTAGGTACGGTCACGCGATCGCGGCGGTTCACCCTCTTTGCTGTGCGTCTTTGCTGTGCGTCCCGACATCGGCGGCTCGTCGGCCCGGTGAGCGTAGGTTCACCGGGGCTGCCAGCTCAAACCGCGTGGCTGAGAGAAACTCCACACGGTGGGGTGGGGGTGTGTGGCGGTGCCGGTTGTGTGGGGCGGGAACGTGAAGGCGGGTCATGTTTGGTTGGTGGGGTGTGGGTGTGCTTCGGGTGCCCGCGCCGCGCGGTTGCCGGGGGTGGGGATTGCGGTGACAGGTGGGGGGCGTTGTTCGGATTGGGGGGTGGGGTGGTTTGGGTTGGTGGCGGCGGGGTGAAGTCTGTTTGAGGGGTGAGGGGTCGTTATCCAGCTGACTCCGGGTGGATTTTACGCGGAGACCTCTGGGCGATGGCGTATCAAGGCGCTATCGGGCAGGCTCCGCCTGCCTCGATACG